>JAOPVX010000413.1 GCA_025965975.1 Mycobacterium sp.
CGCTGTGCGTCCAGATCGGTTGCGGGATGTCGAACGCCGTGAAATGCGTGAACATGCCCTCTGTGGAGTAGAAGTAGAGCATCATCGCCACGTCGTAGAGCGGCTCGGCGAATGCGGCGACCCCGGCAGCCAACACCAAAAGCGCATAGAACGGCGTCCGCTCGCGCATCCCCATCCATATCGCGATCGCGAGGGCCACGGCGGTCAGCGCCCAGCTGCCGTACGTCAGGACCGCCTGTGTGGTGAGGTTCAGTTCGTGATCGACTGGTGGCACGCAATCACGATATGCGGCAGATCACTGGACTCGCGTCCCCAAACAGAGGTATTTCCACCTCCCAGACGAGCGGGATGGCGCCCAGTGTCTCGAGTCAGCCGCGCTGCCGGTTGGTAGTGGCGACCGCGTCCGTGCGGTTAGCCGCGTCCGTCGAGAACCTGTCGGGTCAGATCGACCAGCTCGCGGGCCCGATCGATCACCTCGGCCACGGTGTGACTCACACCACTAAGAATGCGCTATCATCATATAAACGTCAACCATTAATATGGTCAGGCCGAAACTAAACTGCAGGAGACCGTTGGTATGTTCACCACCCAACAGCAGGAGTTCGCCAGCGCCATCGAGCAGTTCTGTGAGAAACACTGCGCGACGGCACAACAGCGCGAAGCGTTGACCGACGGCGGACGGCTGTCGAACAGCCCGGAGATACTGAAAACGTTCGCAGAACTTGGCTGGCTCGGGGTATCGCTTCCTGCCGAGTACGGCGGTAGCGGCGCGGGGATGGTCGAGGAGTGCATCTTCTTGGAGGAGACCGCGCGCGGGCTGGCACCCATCCACGCGTACGGCACCGGCTTGACCGCCGCGCAGACCTACCTGCGCCATGGCGACGAGCAGCAGAAGAAGGAAATACTCGGCAACCTGTGCAGCGGGCACTTCGAGGCGATCGCCCTGTCCGAGCCAGGCGCGGGATCCGACTTGAGCGGCGTGACTACCAAGGCGGTGCGTGACGGCGACCGGTTCGTCGTCAACGGTCAGAAGACCTGGATCACCGCGGCGCACCTCGCCGACCACCTTCTGGTGCTTACCCGCACGGACTCCGACGCCGGCAAGCACCACGGGCTGACGCTGCTCTATCTGCCGACCGACTCGCCGGGACTCGACATCCGGCCGATCCAGACGATGGACGGCCATACCGTCAACGACGTGTTCTTCACCGACGTGTCGGTACCGGTGGCGAATGTAATCGGCGGGATCGGCGACGCCTGGCACCGTCTGATGCGTGGACTGAACGTCGAACGGCTCATCATCGCCGCGATGTCGCTCGGTGCCGCACGCCGCTCGCTGGAAGACACCATCGCTTATGTGCGCACCCGCGAACAGTTCGGCAAGCCGATCGGTGCCTTCCAGGCGGTACGGCACAGCATTGCCGATCTGGCAACCGAGATCGAACATTGCCGCGCCTTCGTGTACCACGTGGCAGAGCAGATCGACGCCGGACTGGAGGACCAGTTGGCGAGGGAGGGCTCAATGGCCAAGCTCAAGTGCACCGAGGTGGCCAAAGCGGTGGCGTTGGAGGGAATGCAGCTGATGGGCGGTGCCGGGTACACGGTCGAGTACGGCATGGAGATGCAGGTGCGCAAGGCGTTGGCACCTCCGATCTATGGCGGCGCCAACGGGATTCAGCGCGAGATCATCGGAAAGAGTTTCGGTCTGTAGATCGACGAGAGGAAAACGGCCATGAGCGCAACGAAGCGCGACATCTTCGCACCCGATCTATTGTCGGATAAGCGGATCCTGATCACCGGCGGCGGAACCGGTCTCGGCCGGGGAGTGGCCGCCCGGCTGGTCAAGTATGGGGCCGAAGTGCACCTGTGGGGGCGGCGCGAAGCGGTGCTCGCCGAGGCTGCCGAAGAGGCTTCCGGCGGCCGGGTCGGTGCGGTGCACTATCAGGCCGTCGACGTACGGGATTCCACGTCGGTCGAGGCGGCAGTGGCGGAGATCTGGGAGCGGCACGGGCCGCTCACCGGACTGCTGAACAATGCCGCGGCGAACTTCATCGCCCCGACCGCCACCCTGAGCCAGCGGGCCTTCGAAGCGGTGACGTCCACTGTGATGACCGGGTCCTTCAACACCACGGTTGCCCTTGGCAAGCGTTGGATCGCCGCCGGACTGCCCGGCGCGGTGCTGTCGAACCTCACCACATGGGTGTGGAGCGGGTCGGCCTTCGTAGTCCCGTCGGCCATGGCCAAGGCTGCGGTCCACGCGATGACGATGTCGCTGGCGGTGGAGTGGGGGCGCTACGGCATCCGGGTGAATGCGCTTGCACCCGGGCCCATTCCGACCGAGTACGCATGGGAAATGCTCAATCCGACCGACAAGAGTTCCGTGGGGGCCACCCAGGAGGACCAGATTCCGCTCGGACGCGCCGGAACCATCGACGAGCTGGCGAACCTGACCATCTTCGCGTTCTCCGACGCTTGCGACTACTTGACCGGTGAGACCATCGCCATGGATGGTGGCCAGCGGCTGGCCGGGCCGAATACCTTCGCCGGCCTCACCGCGATGACCGACGAAGACTGGGCCGACGCCAGGGAGCGCAGCAAGGCAGCCTCCGCCGCCGCCAAGGCAGCGCGGTCGGTGTAATCGCCCGGCCGCGGTCTATTCGTCGGCCGCCAGTCGTTCCCCGGCAGCCAGGAACGAAGTTACCAACTCAGGCTTGGCGTAGTAGGGGTCGCCCACCCCGTCCTCGAATCGCCTGCGGCTGTACTCATATAGTGC
>JAOPVX010000425.1 GCA_025965975.1 Mycobacterium sp.
CTGACTGTCGGGATCGTGGTCGCCGCGACGCTCATTGCGGCCGAGACCCTCCTGGTGTATCTGCTCAAGCAGGTCGCGCCCGGGATGGCGTTCGGCGTGATCTACCTGATCGGCGTGCTGGTGATCTCGACTGGGTGGGGGTTCGGGCTGGCGGTGACGATGTCGGTGGCCAGTGCGCTGGCCTTCGACTACTTCCATGTGCAGCCCGGGGGCATCGTCCCAGACTCCGCGGCCGACGTGGTGGTCATCACGATGTTCGTAGTGGTCGCGTTGGCGGCGAACACCCTCGCCGCCGTGGCCCGGGCGCGCGCCGCCGAGGCCGATCAACGCCGCCAGGAGGCAGATCAACGCCGCCGGGAGGCCGACCTCGCTGCGGAGCGGGCTCACGCGCTCGCGGAGCTACAGGCCGCGTTGCGGCGGGTGGCGACACTAGTCGCACGCGGGGTCACCCCGGCTGAGATTTACGCAGCCGTGGCGACGGAGTTGGCCCGGTGCCTGGGGGTGTACTACTCGGCGCTGTGGCGCTATAAGCCTGACGGCGCGGCCACGCTACTCGTGGTCCGCGATGCCGACCCCGGGTTGAAGAAGATGCCGGTCGGTGCGCGGTTTTCACTTGAGGGCGACAGCGTCCCGGCGATGGTGTTGCGCACCCGGCGCCCCGCCCGGATGGACAGCTACGAGAATGCTGCAGGTTCCACCGCCGCACGGCTCCGTGATCTGGGCCTCCGCGCGGCGGTGGGTGCGCCCATTGTCGTCGACGGCCGGGTGTGGGGGGCCGCCATCGTCGGCTCGTCGCGACCCGAACCCCTGCCCCCCGACACCGAGGCGCGGGTCGCCGACTTCACCGACCTCGTCGCGACGGCGATCGCCAACGCCCAGGCCCACGCGGAACTTACCGCGTCTAGGGCGCGGATCGTGGCGGCTGCCGATGACGCGCGGCGCCGTTTCGAACGCAATCTGCACGACGGCGCCCAACAGCGGCTGGTGTCGCTCGGGCTTCAGCTGCGCACCGCGGAAACTTCGGTGCCCCCCGGACTGGGGTCGCTCAAAGAACAGATTTCTGACGTCGTCGATGGTCTGGTCGGCGTGTCAGAGGAGGTACAGGAGATCTCACGCGGGATTCACCCGGCGATCCTGTCCAAGGGAGGACTCGGCCCAGCGCTCAAAACGCTCGGTCGCCGCTCTACGGTCCCTGTGGAGCTCGATCTCGCCGTCGACCGTCGGTTGCCGGAGTCTGCAGAAGTAGCCGCTTACTACGTCGTTGCCGAAGCACTAACAAACGCCGCTAAACATGCACGAGCCTCGCAGGTCACCGTGCGCGCCGAAGCCGGGGATGCCACCCTCCACCTCTCGGTCCGCGACGACGGAATCGGGGGAGCCGACTCAGCCAATGGATCTGGACTCACCGGTCTCATCGACCGTGTCGAAGCGCTCGGGGGAAAGATGGCGGTCTCGAGTCAGCCCGGAAGCGGGACGTCACTGCTCGTCGAGATCCCAGTCGAGGTCGGGTGACGCGCGGTTGCGGTAGGCGGGTTTTTTGAGCACTCGGGTTATTGACATCGTGAGCGTCTGGCTCCGTATCGCCCAAACCGATGTCGCCACCGCAGACGCCGATCAGCGCATGCTGCCAGCTGGCATCTGTGATCACCCGCCAGTAGCAAAGGCCTCAAGAGGTCAGCGGGTCCTCTGGCTCGCCGAATGGATTCACCGAAGCGGCACCGTGCCTCTTTTTGGGACGATGTTTCCGGCTGGCAGGGATGCAGACAATACGTCCGCTCTGCAAACTGAGAGTATGGAAGAGGTCACGTTGTGCGCTACTTAATCGTCGATGACTACTCGCCTTTCCTCGACGCCGCAAGCGGCCTGCTCGAGAA
Source organism: Mycobacterium sp. (assembly GCA_025965975.1). Lineage (GTDB taxonomy): Bacteria > Actinomycetota > Actinomycetes > Mycobacteriales > Mycobacteriaceae > Mycobacterium. Next base: position 1,875 of record JAOPVX010000425.1, read on the forward strand.
CCAGGGGGCGGGGGTGGTCGGCGTGGCTAGATCCGGCGCCGAGGCGCTCAGGCGGGCCGAAGAGCTGCGGCCGGAGGTGATCCTGGTCGACATCAATCTCGGCGCGGAGAGCGGCTTCGAAGTTGCAGAGCAACTCCATCGGGACGGACTTGCGCCGGTGATCCTGATCTCCACCCACGCCGAGCAGGACTTCGCCGACATGATCGCGGCGAGCCCTGCGGTGGGATTCCTGTGCAAGTCCGCGCTGTCGACCGGCGCCGTCCGCGACCTACTGGGTGGCCATGGCGATTACGGCTGTGCCGACGATGCGGACAATCGCTCACCTTGACCAGGGTGGAGCCCAAGTCACCGTGGTCCTATTCGCGAACGGCGTGGTCTCCGGCATCTGTGGGAACCGGCGCGGTGAGAAGGTGGTGGTCTGCGATGACCTTTTCCAGCGCGGCCACCCAGTGGTCGTAGTACTGCCAGCCGCCCCGCTCGCCGTCCGGGGCGTGCTCCCAATCGCCGATGCTCTGAATCAGGTTCTGCTGGAAGTCTTCCCAGTCATAGTGCCCGAACTCCGACAGCGCCAGCGCCAGCCCGAACGCCCGTCGCTGCCATTCGAAGTCGAACTGCGGGGCAGCCTGGTCGCTGATGGAGGTTTCGTGCAGCCTCATGACACCGGCCCGGCCAGCGCGACGCCCATCATAGATTCGGTGGTCACCAGCTCCATCAACATGTCGTCGGTGAAATCCTCTGTCCCGGGGGGGCGTTGGGGAATCACAAACCACCGGGAGTGGCCGCTGCTGTCCCAGACCTTGATCTCGGTGTCCTCTGGCAGGTCGACGCCGACCTCAGTGAGCACCTTGCGGGGCTCACGGGCGGCCCGCGCCCGAAAGACCGGATCTTTGTACCAGTACGGCGGCAGCCCGAGCACCGGCCACGGAAAGCACGAGCACAGCGTGCAGATGATCAGGTTGTGCACACCCGGGGTGTTCGCGACCGCCTTGAGGTGTTCGCCTTCGGCGCCGGCCATGCCCTCGGGCAGGTCGAGTTCGCCGATCGCGGCCGGGGTGTCGTCGATGACGCGGGCGGCAAAGTGAGGGTCCGTCCACGCCTTCACGACGATCTTCCGCCCGTTCAGCGGAGTCATCTCGGACTCGAAGTACGACAGCACCTTGTCCACCGTCTGCCCGGTGATCACGCCTTTCTCGATCAGAAGTGATTCCAGGGCTGCAACTTTCGCCGCGCTTGACGCCTCGCGATCGTCGGGGTAGAAGAACTGGCCGCCGGTCATCAGACTCCTTCCAGGTAGGCCTCGAACAACTCGGCGTTGATGGTCAACGGACCGCCTTCGGCCCGTTCGCCGAATAGCTCATCGGGTGCGAACGTGACGATGTAGATGGGCATCGGGTCGCCGATACCGTCGCCGGTGTGGCAGAAGTAGGCGTAGTCGTCTTCGAAGACCCGCTCCACGGTGCCCTCGCGCCCGCGCAAATACCCGGGCAGCCGGGTGTGCGCCGCGGCGGGGACGTTGGTGACCCGGACGCGGCTGCCGACGGCAAACTCGGGATGGGCGACGTCGCGCCGCGGGCTGTCTCCCTTGCGCAAGTAGTACTCGACCTGTTCGTCGATGGCCGGCACTGGATCGCGCGGTTCCAGAGCGACGTCGGCGGTGAGTTCCTTTTCCCGAGAAACTAATTCGTCCTCGGTCAGGTAGCCCTTGTCGATGAAGAATCGGGTGATGCCGCCCAGCCACTTCTCGTAATAGCGGAACTTGAAGTAGTCGAACGGATTCATCGCCTCCGCACCGGCACGCAGGTCCGCCCACGTCCACTCGTCGTCGAAGCTGGTGGGCACCTCTTCGATCGGATAGTGCGGAAATGCGGAGCCAAGGTGATTGCTCAGCCCCATCATCGCGACGTGGATACCGAAGATCCGTTTCTCCCAGTCCTCAACGAATACGCGCTTCTCAAGGCTCAGCCGTTCCGGCAGCCCCTCGAGACCACCGAGATAGTGCTGCAGCTTCATGACGCCGGACCGCCTTCCGCTGTCGTCGGGTGTCCCGTGGGCGGCTCTCGGCTCACAGCCTTGGCCATATTCGGAGAGTAGCGCGGACGACGCCCCAGGACACCTGCGGAAGCGCCCATGGGGCCCTCTTCGCGGCGCGGGTGTGTTCGCTTGGTGATCGCGGAGGGCTGGCGCAACCGTCCCGAAACGACCGGGACACCAAACACCTCCGTTCGCCCTGGAGCGGCGGATTACCTGCTAGCGGATAGGCCTGGAGTCGGGCTGGCGGGACAGGTAGATGGGCGTCACCGCCGACGACGTGGGCGACCGGACCCCGGATTCTAGGAGCCATGGTCACAACACAGGGGCCGACTCACGCGGTCGGCGGACAAGAGAGCGCCAACGTCGTCAGCGGTCCTCAGGCAAGCGTCAAGTACGCGGTCGAGGCTATCGGGACGTTTTTTCTGGTATTCACGGTCGGCACTGCCGCGGGAAGTGGAAGCCCTTTCGCCGCACTGGGAATCGGTGCGGCCCTCATGGTGATGGTCTACGCCGGCGGGCAGCTCTCCGGTGCGCACTACAACCCGGCCGTGACATTGGCCGCGCTGGTGCGGCGCCGGATTGGTCTACGTGACGCCGTCGCGTATTGGGTCGTGCAGTTCGGTGCCGGGCTGCTCGCGGCGGTGGTAGTGCGCGCGATCGTTGACCCCGCTCGCGTGGCGACCGCAGCGACGATGACGCTGTCCGGTCGGACCCTGTTGGCCGCGTTCGTGGTCGAGCTGTTGTTCACCTTCGCGCTGTGCTACGTCGTGCTCAACGTCGCGACCAGCAAGGACCACCCGGACAACTCATTCTACGGCCTTGCGATCGGATTCACCGTCGTTGCAGGCGCTTTGGCCGTCGGCGCGATCTCCGGTGGGGCGTTCAACCCCGCGGTGTCACTTGGCGCTGCCGTGATGGGCATGTTCGCCTGGCCGACGCTGTGGGTGTATCTGGTGGCCCAGGTGATCGCGGGGATCACCGCGGGAGTCAGCTTCCTCGCGCTCAACCCCGACGACAAGTAACACCGAAACCAATTCTTCGCCGATTCCGAACTGTTTCATTTACTACCGGCGTCGATCACCGTTATGGGGTCGGCCGGGGTGCTGATCAAGCTCAAAACGATCGACGCAGCGACCCGCCAGGCCGACGGGCAGCACGAACGGGCGCTCTACTACGAGCAGCGGGTGTGACAGGCCAAGAGCGCCGCGCTGCGCACGCTACTCCCCGCGTGCCAGTACTTCAGGCCGCGAGCGCAGGTGACCGGCGCTGCCAACAACGGCGAAGCGCATCGCCGCGCCGTCACGATCAGGGCGCTGCACGAGTTCTGCGACAAGCTCGGCGACGAGAAGGGCATCGGGGAGCTACTGACCTACGCCGCCGATCCCGTTCGCCAGGCCGTCGACATCATGCTCGACGAGATCGACGCCCAGCGCCGCCCACACACGCGACCGCTCGCTTGAACGCAGACTCGGCTCATGCACCGCCTTGGCCGCCGTCCACCTGACGGGACCCCGTGAACTGGTCAAGGCGGTGTGAGAGTCGGGTTTAGGTGGCGCAAGCTGCATCTGCTTACTGACCGCGGTGCGTGTCGTCGTGGTGATCCGTGCCGTCCTTGCCAAGGGGTGGATGAAGCTTCCAGTACGGAGGCCGGTGCTCGGTCGGCTTCGGCGTCCACGTCGGCGGGCTGGGTGAGGGGGCCGGCGAGGTGACGTATGTCGGCGGGGCAACGTGCGTCGTCGAGGTTTGCGGAATCCGCGGGATGGTCGGCACCTGGTCGACGATCACGGTCTGGGTCGGCTGCGGCGGTGGCGTGTCCGCGGTGGTCGGTGGGATGACTGACGCGGTCACCGTCGGCGCGGTGGGCCCCGACTTGACCGCGGGCACCGCGTTTTCACCGCCGCCTCGGTGCAGACTCAACACCAGCCCTGCCAGCGCGACCACCGCGACGACGCCCGCGGCGGCCACCAGCAGTCTTGGTCGCAGGTACCACCGCCGCCCGGGATCGGCTTCCGCTTCGTAGTTCTTGAACGCTCACGCGAGGGGATCCGGCCGTTCCTCGGGCTCCTCGGCGGCCCACGCCAGCGGATCGGGCTCGGCGGCCGACCACGCCAGTGCCGACGCCGCCGCCGGCTGGGCAACGGTGTGGGCGGATGTGTCGATCAACTCGGCTACCGCAGCGGTGATCGTCAGATCAGCAGTCGCGAGGCCCGAATCTGGTTGGGTGTCGGTCGCCGAGCGGTAAAAAGGGCGAAGCGGCGAGGTTTGAGCGGACATTGGGGACTCCTTGTTGATGTCGGTGTCGAACATGCGTGCCATCAGAACCACCGCGCGACCTGTCGGTGCGCGGCGTCATCGGTGCCGACCACACGCTGGGTGACCGGGAGAGACGGCGTGGACCGAGTCGCAACCCAGCGGCCCCCGTGACGTCGACCCGCAGCAGCGAGCCGTCGCGAGCGACGATGTGGGGCCCGTGGGCCCGTCTGATGAGGCGTGATCATGGCGATCTCGTTGGCTGTCGCCGCGGCCCTGGTGGCCGCTCTCACAGGTAAGGGCGCGCAGCAGCAATCGTGGGGACACTTTTTGAAGAAATTTTTTCCCGCGGGTTCGCCCAGCTCAGACCGGGTTCACCCAATCACCGGCGGGGGTGGTGATGTCTGGATCGGACCGCCCCGGTATATCGGCCCCTGCGGATTCGCCGGCGGTGGAGGCGGCGGTGGAGGAGGAGGCGGTGGAGGCGGTGGTGGAGGAGGCGGGCAGGTCTGCCCGGCCGGAACACTGCTGCCATCCGGGCACGGTGTGGGCGGCGGCGGCGGGCAGCGGTGGCCGAACGGAACGAAGCTGCCGTCCGGACACTCTTTGAACGGCGGAGGTGCCGGCGGGTTCGATGGCGGCGACACCGGCACCGACGATGGCGGCGGGGGCGGCGGTGCTACTGGCGCCGACGTCGGCGGCCGCGCCGGTTGACTGGGAGCAGCGGGCACCACCAGCACACTCGTCGGCGTGCTCGGAATCGATTGCGGCGGTGGGTTACTCGGGGTAGGCGACGGCGCAACGGTCGGTGTGGTGCTGGTGGGCAGCGGCACGGGACTGGTCACAGTGATCGGAGCGACCGGGGCACCACGCAGTTCCAGCCAGGCGATCGTCAGCCCCAACGCCGCCAACGGAATACCGACGAACAGCGCCGCGAACAACGCCAGCCGCCTGGTGAAGAAGCGCTTTCCGGCACTGTCGTCTTCGATGGCGTCGGGCTCGCTCGGCTCCGCATCGGGGCTCGACAGCTGTGCGGTGACGTCGTCCGCCAGCGGCTTCCGGGCCTGTGTAGGGGCGGTATCCGGCCGAATAGGCGCGCTCTGATCGGCCGCGCTTGTGGGCACGCTGGCCGCGGTCAGGTGTACCCGGCTCAGGGTGTCGTCGCGCAGCCAGGTTGGAGCCGGGATGAACACCGGTACAGCGCCGAGCAACGCGGTGGGGCTGACCAGCCTGCGGCGGTCCTCGTCACACCTCGGACAAAACTCGATATGGCGCGAAATGCGCTTGCGCATCAAGATGCTGAACTTGCCGTCCCAGCCTGCCAGGACCGCGACCAGCTCCGGGCATCTGTTCTCGGCGGTGCGGCGCCGCGGGCAACCAGCAGCGCGCCCAACGAGCGTTGAATAGTGTCGCGGAGCCGCTGCACTAGTTTCTTGGCCGACGCGTGGCTGACGCCGAGGGCCTCCGCGAGGTCGGGTCCGCTTAGCCCGTGCCGGTAAGCCAGCTCCAGCACTTCGCGGTCGCGGTCCGACAGCCCGCCCGCGGCGTCGGCGATCAAGGTGGCCAGTTCGTTGCGGGCGGCCAGGGTGTCCGGGCCGGCGTCTACCGACGCCTCGTCGGGCAGCTCGTCGGAGGCGGATTCGCGGCGACGATCCCGGATGGCGCGCAACGCCGCGTGGCGGGCGATGGCATAAAGCCACGGGCGCAGCTTGTCGGCGTCGCGCAACTTCGGAAGATCAACCGCCGCGGTGCAGAAGACGTCTTGGACGCAGTCCGCGGCGGCGTCGCGATCGCGCACCATCCCGATGCAGAAGTCGTGCAGCCGATCGGCGTAGCGTTCATAAATGCCGGCGAACGCCCCGCGATCGCCCGCCGCAGCGGCGCCGACGAGTTCCGCGTCGCTGAAGATGTTCCAGTCAGGTAGTGCGGTCATCACATCATCCCCATACCGATGAATCGTCGATCCCCGTGACCGCGGTCCCGACGTGCAAACAAGTGTGCGCGCACTCGTGTGGGGGTGCGCGAAGAATCCTGATGGTCGGCTGTGCCTGTAGGGCACAGACAAGACCAGGGTTCGCACCCGGCCTTGCCTGTGTCCTAACGACCTGCCTGTGGCTTGAGCATCGAGCTGCGTCGAGGATCTCGCCGCGACGACTGTCTGCTACTACCACCGCTCAGTGGTCGTGGTGGTCGTGGTGCTCGTGGTGCTCGTAGTCGTAGTCGTAGTCGAAGTGGCAGTAGTCCCAGTCCCACTCCCAGAACTCGCAGAAGTGCTGCGGCGCGGGGGCAACAGGCGCCGCCTGGGCGACGCCTGACCCGACGCCGAAGCCGACCAGCGCGAGACCGCTGGACACCAGCAGTGTCGCGCCCAGTGCGGCACGCTTGCCGGACTTCTTTTTCTTCGCCGCCGCGGCCGGGGCCGTCTCTTCGGCGGGTACGGGGTTGTTGGTGTTCATGAAATGCTCCCTTTCCTGTGTTCGACGGCCCCGGGTGGGCCGCTGACATTGGTAGGGGCACCACCGCGCGTCAGGGGGGACAGTTTTTCTGGAGAGAAGGTTTCGGCAGCCACCATCGCGCGCATGTCGTCGAGATCTACCGACAGCAAGCCAGCACTCAGCCCGACACCTTCACGCCAGGGTCAGCGGGGCAGCGGGAGCAAAGGCGGCAGCGGACTCTCGAATAGCGGAGCAATCAACGGGAGTCACGTCATAGGCACTGGGCTTGCAGCGAGCGCCGTGTCGTAAAGCTGACAGAAAGGAGCGCCGCAGTTGACGGTGGGCCTGCACTCGCCAATCACGGCGAACGCCATCCATGGCCAGGCAACTGCGCCCCTGCTAAGTCGGAAGAGCCCCAATTGGGGACCACACGTTAAACGCGATGGTGAACGATCTGCGGGTCTGTGCACGCCTTGCACGGCCGAAAATTGCCGCTCGATGCCGCCCGACCAGTGGAAACGCGCTACCGCGATTTACTGGGGCACCGCCCGCCCATTGCCGCGCCTTGCCTGTGGGAGGACGATGAAGTGGACGGCGGCGCCGTCGAGACGCCGCCCCACGCAGAGGAGGCAGACCGTGTACGCACGCACTACCACTTTCCAGGCACAGCCCTCATCCATTGACGCCGGCATTGCGCACGTCCGCGACACCGTGATGCCCGCGCTCGGGCGCTGCGACGGGTACACCGGCTTATCCCTGTTGGTCGACCGGTCGTCCGGCCGATGTATTGCCACCAGCGCCTGGCAGTCCGAAGAGGCCATGCGCGCGAGCGCGGAGTCTATTCGGCCGGTTCGTGACCGGGCCGCGGAGGTTTTCGGTGGCAGCGCACACGTCGAGGAATGGGAGATCGCTGTCTTGCACCGCGACCACCGGTCGAATGACGGTGCCTGTGTCCGAGCCACCTGGATCAAGGTCAGCCCGGATCAGATCGAACGAGGCATCGATTTCTACAAGACGACTATCCTGCCCGCACTCGAGGAGCTCGAGGGATTTTGCAGTGCCAGCCTGCTGCTCGACCGCGCGTCCGGTCGTGCCGTGGCGTCGGCGACCTTCGACAGCGTTGAAGCGAAGGAGCGGAACAAAGACCAGCTGGACAGGCTCAGAGGCACGGGCAGCCAGGAAGTAGCTGCAGAGGTGCTCGACGAGTGCGACTTCGAGTTGGCGCTCGCACACCTGCGTGTGCCCGAGTTGGCTTGACCGCACGACAAGTGCGGAGCAGCTGCAGGTACCGCCACCCTTGTGAAGTCGGGCGGTGTGGCCAGCCGTGCGGCGGGTGCCGAACAGCGCCGCCGGTGTGGCCCGCTTGAGGGACTTGCGCTGCGTGCTGCCGCCGCTCGACATGCCCGGATGCTTCGGTCGCCGAAATTCCAATGTGAATCTGGACGACCTGCGCTGGGATCGTCCAGACCTAGATTGCGAACCTCAGCAAGCGCGGGGCATCCCTCGCAATCTTCAACTGGACGAGACAGTGGTGCCGTCGCAGACTGATTCGAACGAGGCGGAGGTGCCGCCGGGCGTGCGATTTTGAGCGGTTCATGCAAGCTGCATGACAAACTCATTCAAGTCCGTTCCGGGGCAGGCGCTCCGAATGAAGTTAGCGAGATCGCGATTCTCGACGTGCTGCTGTGGATGGCCTTTCGGAAGCGCTGAGTTGCAGACCATCGATGACCGCGGTCGTGCCCGCAGTGGAGGCTGGTGCCGGCCGAGGTTTGTCGGGGCATCCTCAGCACGCTCAGTTTGTATGGCTTGTTCGTGTCGGCCGTTGGCGTCGAGATACGCACGTGGGTGCAGCGAGATATCGGCAGACCGAACGCCCGGCCATTGAACCCAATTTTCTGATCGCTATGACACCGTGAATGGCCTAACTTCGGAGCCGGCGTCCGCGCTGGACTCAGAACTACTGCCTACTGATCGAAGCGACGGCGGAAGCGATCTTCCATGCGCCCTGTAAATGAGCCGCCGGAGTGTTTCGCCGGACACTGGCGCGGCGCGCCCGACGCGGAGCCCGACTTGTCGCGCCCACCGCCCATGCGCGGGCCGGTAATTGCGAGCACCACCCCGCCGAACATGCCCACGAATCCAAAGACGCTGAGGATCGGGAAGTTTCCGATCATGGTGGCCTTGAAGGCCACACCGGACACCAACATCCCCACGCCTATCACGAATAGTGCTGCGCCCTGGAGCCGGCGACGGGCCGAGGGAGCACGCAGACTGCCACCCCGGACGCTCGAGGCGAACTTAGGGTCCTCGGTAGAGAGCTCGCTCTCGATTTGGTCGAGCATGCGCTGCTCATGATCGGAGAGTGGCATCGTCCCTCCTCGCCGCGGCCGCGATCTCGTCCCGGCAGATCGTGGAAGCCTGGAGAATATCCGGCCAACTGACAGTGACAATACGGGGTGAACCTGAGCCGGACCCGACCGTGGCGGGGGTGGCTCGGTGGGGCGGTGGGGGCGGCGGCGCGCGGTGTACTCGTCGGTGCTCAACGATGCGGTCGCTACCCAGGGACACGATCACCCAGCTCGCAGAGTGCTCGCTTCGGCAAGCAGACCGCTACCGGCCCCGGGAGTTCGGCATACACGATTCGGACGGCGCTCCTGACGAAAAGGAGAGCCGTCCGAAACACGAACCACCTGGTTACCAAGCGTGCATGATGGCGCGGTGAAATGTGGCCTCGGCGTCAGGAGACATTTTCCCCGCCTGACG
>JAOPVX010000432.1 GCA_025965975.1 Mycobacterium sp.
ACCGCTAGTCACTACGGAACGGCCCCGTCACGCTTGGCGTGGCGGGGCTTTTTCGTGTGATCCCGAACTGGCGCGCCGCCAAACACAGGATGTTGGCGGCCTCGGCCTGGCCGTCCGCGTCGTCCGGGATCCGACACAGGCGGGTCGGCTCGACGGCGCGACCGATGGACGGGCTTCGCTGTCGCGGCGATTCCGCCATCATGACGCTGAACCATACGGATACGCCGGTGAACGGCCCGTGCTTCACCATTGCGGCCCGTGGCTCGAAAGCCTGCCACGCCTCCTCGTCACCGCCGAACAATCGCTCGGTGGTCATTTCCTCGGAACCTACGTTGGGGCCGATATCACCGCCGATGTGCACGCAGGCGCTGAACACGTCGGGGTGTTTGACGGTCAAGGTGACGGCGCACGTGCCACCCATCGAGAACCCGACGATCCCCAACCCTGACTCGGCGGGCGGACGCCGAAGCGGGAAACCATATACGGCACAACGTCTTCGACGAGATGATCGGCGGCATTGCCACGGGGTCCGTTGACACATTCGGTGTCGTTGTTGAACGAGCCGCCGGAGTCGACGAACAACAGAACCGGACTGTAGCCGCCGTGTGTGGCGGCGTAATTGTCCGCGGTCGCGATCGCGTTGCCTGCCCGCGCCCAGTCCGCGGGGTGTTGAACGCGCCGGCGATCATCATCACCGTCGACAACGCGGGGGCGGCACCGTCGCGAACCATGCAGGGGGGAGATAGACGATCTCCTGCCGATGCCGGAAGTGGGATGCGTCATCGGGGATGTCGACCTTGATGACCGCCCCCGGTGGGTCGTGGTCGAGCGACTTCTGTCGCGCGGCCACCCCGGCGGCATCGGTGTGATCGGGCAGCGGACCGGCCGTGAGCTGACTCCACGCGAGTTGCGCGCTGGGGAAGTAGCCGACCCACGTGTTCAGCGCCAGCGCGAGACACAGCACGCACAGTGGCACCGCCAGCGCCGACGCCGCCTTGCGCCACCGCGCCGACTTTCGCCAGCCGGCGACGAGCACGACGATGGCGGCACCGGTCAGTGCGATCCAGATCGACATCGCGGCAGGCACCGGATTGGTGGTCAATCCCTCGGCAGTGATGTAGCGGCGCACACCGATCGCCAGCGCGACGCCGACGACGGCGGCCGCCGGGACGGCGATCAACCACCACCGTCGTGATGGCCGGGCGACCGCGACCAGCAGCGCCGCGATCGCAACGGTCTGCGCGACCACCGGAACCCACCCGTCGAGCAGGCTCACGCCCTCCGGATACGGCGCGCCGGGCGGTGGCGTTGCCGCGGAGACGACCAAGGCACCCATCCCCATAGGTGCCACTATCGGGCAACCGCGCGCAGTATCGGCCAACCGCGCGCAGTATCGGGCAACCGCGCGCTCAGGAGGGGATGCCGGTCACGGCACCGGCCGCAGTGGTGGCAGAGCCGAGGGTGGGCCGATCTTGCCGCACAAGGCACGTCGGAGCGCCGACATAGACTGGAGTCCGTGCTGATTGGCTCGCATGTTCATTCCGAAGATCCGCTGGCCGCCGCCGACTCGGACGGCGCCGAGGTCGTGCAATTCTTCCTCGGCAACCCGCAGAGCTGGAAGAAGCCCAAACCACGCGAGGACGCGGAGACGCTGAAGGCGTCGAGCATGCCGCTGTACGTGCACGCGCCGTACCTGATCAACGTGGCATCGGCAAACAACCGGGTGCGCATCCCGTCGCGCAAGATCCTGCAGGACACCTGCGACGCGGCGTCGGAGATCAACGCCACCGCGGTGATCGTGCACGGCGGCCATGCCGATGACAACGACATGGAGGCCGGCTTCGAGCGGTGGGTCAAGGCGCTGGCCAGCCTCGAGACGGACGTGGCCGTGTACCTGGAGAACACCGCGGGCGGCGACCACGCGATGGCGCGCCATTTCGACGTCATCGCGCGGCTGTGGGACCACATCGGCGACAAGGGCATCGGCTTCTGTCTCGACACCTGCCATGCGTGGGCCGCGGGCGAGAAGCTCGTCGACGCCGTCGAACGAATCTTGAGCATCACCGGCCGCATCGACCTGGTGCACTGCAACGACTCGCGAGATGCCGCAGGCTCGGGCGCGGACCGGCACGCCAACTTCGGTACCGGACAGATCGACCCCGAGCTGTTGGTCGCGGTCGTCAAGGCCGCCGGCGCGCCGGTGATCTGCGAAACCGCCGACGAGGGCCGAAAGGACGACATCACGTTCCTGCGCGAGCGCGTCGGCTGAAGCACGGTTGGGTAACCGAACGATTACCCAACGCGCGGTTGCGCCGCGGTGAACTACGCTGATTTGAGTGTCAGCGGTTGACCAATCGTCAATTGTGTTGCCGCGTGCGCCGGATGCCGGCGGTACACGCGAACGCCGGCTGACGCTTGCGCGGCGCGTCGCCCTTGTGGCATGGGTCGCCGTGGTGATCTACCGGACCGTCACAACGGGATTCGCGTTCAACCGAGAGTTGCTGCTGCTCTACATCTGCACCGGACTGCTGGCGGCGAGCATCGGCCGGGGCCGCCGCATGCTCTACGTCATCCGGGACTGGCTGCCATTCGCTTTGGTGCTCGTCGCTTACGACCTCAGCAGGGGAGCGGCGAGGATGATCGGGCGGCCGACGTCGTGGCACTGGCAGGTTGACGTGGATCGCTGGATGTTCTTCGGCACGGTCCCGACGGTGTGGCTGCAGGAACGATTGAAGCTGCCCTACCCGCCCTGGTGGGAGATCGTCATCAGCACCGTCTACATGTCGTTCTTCATCCTGCCCTACGTGATTGCCGCCGTGCTGTGGCTACGCGACCGAGAGGAATGGAGGGCGTTCGTCCGCTTGTTCGCCGGGCTGTCCTTCGCCGCGCTGTTCGTCTACGCGTTGTTGCCCGCCGCACCCCCTTGGGCCGCAGCGCGGTGCACCCCGGCCGACGTCACCGGCGGTCCGTCGGGCCCGCGGTGCATGTTCGGCCCCGCACGCGGTGTCCCCGACGGCGGACTGCTCGGCATGATGCAGACCACCCAGGATGGCGCCAACGGCTGGGTCGAGCGCATCACCATGCGCGGCTGGGGCAAGCTGAACCTTCACTCCGCCGGTGCGCTGATCGATCAGGGCCAGGCCAGCGTGAACCTGGTGGCGGCGATCCCGTCGCTGCACGCCGGCCTGACCGCCGCGGTCGCGGCGTTCCTGTGGACGCGGGTTCAGCGGAAGTGGCGGCCGCTGCTGGCGGGCTATGTCCTCGTGATGGCGTTCACGCTGGTGTACACCGCTGAGCACTACGTCGTCGATATCCTGCTCGGATGGGCGCTCGCCGCCGTGGTGCTGATGGCGCTCAACCGCGTCGAGTCCTGGCGGAGATCATCTGAAGTCGACGCTGAAGTTCAGCTGAGCAATTCGCCGTGAGGCGGCATAAGGGTTTCGGATTCTTTACCGTGGTGGCGTGGCCATTCGACTCGCTGCCCTGCTGGGCGCGCTGCTGGTCCTAGCGGGCTGCGCCGCACCGGTTTCGGCTGCGCCGCAAGGCTTCACCGAGGGCTCGACGGTGCACGCGATGAGCTTCGGCGGGCTGGATCGTTCCTACCGGCTTTACATCCCCGCCGGCTTGCCGACACCCGCTCCGCTCGTGGTCATGCTGCACGGCGGCTTCGGAAGTGCGCAACAGGCCGAAGAGCTTACGGCTGGGACCAATTGGCGGACAGCGCGAAGTTCGTCGTCGCCTATCCCGACGGAGTGGGCAGGGCGTGGAACGTCAGCGGTTGTTGCGATCGCCCCGCGCAGGAAAACATCGACGACGTCGGATTCATCACCGCGGTGGTGAACGACATCAGCGGCAATGTCGGCGTCGACGCCAAGCGCGTCGACGCCAAGCGCGTCTACGCCACGGGCATCAGCAATAGCGGGATGATGTCCTACACACTGGCCTGCAACACCGGCACGTACGCCGCGATCGGCCCGGACTCCGCCACGCAGCTCGACGCTTGTGAGTCGCCTCACCCCACATCGGTGATGCACATCCACGGCACGGCCGATCGGTTGATCCGATACGGCGGCGGACCCGGCATGGGCGTCGCGCATATCGACGGTCCCGCTGTGCCGGACCTCAACTCGTTTTGGCGCAATGTCGACCAGTGCGGCGCACCCGCGGTCAGCACCAACGGAGCGGTGACGACCTCGACGGCGGACTGCGCGGACGGCCGCAACGTGGTGTTGATGACCGTGGACGGAGGCGGACACGAGTGGCCGTCGTTCGCCACCCAGGCGCTGTGGACGTTCTTCGCTGCCCACTAACGACTGTTACACCTATTGTGCGGCTGTCGAAAAACTGTAACATGGTGGCATGTCAGACACGCATGTCGTCACCAATCAGGTCCCGCCGCTGGAGGACTACAACCCGGCCACCTCACCGGTGCTGACCGAGGCGCTGATCCGCGAGGGCGGCGAGTGGGGCCTCGACGAGGTCACCGAACTCGGCGCTCTGTCCGGCAGCAGCCAGGCGCAGCGCTGGGGCGAGCTCGCCGACCGCAACCAGCCGATCCTTCACACCCACGACCGCTACGGCCACCGAGTCGACGAGGTCGAGTACGACCCCGCTTACCACGAGCTGATGAAGGTGGCGATCGGCCACGGCCTGCACGGCGCGCCGTGGGCCGACGACCGCCCCGGCTCGCACGTCGTCCGGGCCGCCAAGACCTCGGTGTGGACGCCAGAGGCCGGCCACATCTGCCCGATCTCGATGACCTACGCCGTCGTTCCTGCGCTGCGCCACAACCAGGAACTGGCCAAGATATACGAACCGCTGCTGTCCAGTCGCGAGTACGACCCCGACCTCAAGGTGCCCGCCACCAAGGTGGGCATCACCGCGGGCATGTCAATGACCGAGAAACAGGGTGGCTCCGACGTCCGCGCCGGCACCACCCAGGCCACCCCGAACGGCGACGGCAGTTACAGCCTCACCGGCCACAAGTGGTTCACGTCCGCGCCGATGTGTGACGTCTTCCTTGTGCTCGCACAGGCGCCGGGCGGCCTGAGTTGCTTCTTCCTGCCGCGAATCCTGCCCGACGGCAGCCGCAACCGGATGTTCCTGCAGCGGCTCAAGGACAAGCTGGGCAACCACGCCAACGCGTCGAGCGAGGTCGAGTACGACGGTGCGACCGCCTGGCTGGTCGGCGAGGAAGGGCGCGGCGTGGCGACCATCATCGAGATGGTGAACCTGACGCGGCTCGATTGCACGCTGGGCAGCGCGACCAGCATGCGCAGCGGCCTTGCCCGTGCCATCCACCACGCTGCACACCGAAAGGCGTTTGGCGACTATCTGATTGATCAGCCGCTGATGCGCAACGTGCTCGCCGACCTCGCTGTCGAGGCCGAGGCCGCCACCATCGTCGCGATGCGGATGGCGGGCGCGACCGACGGCGCGGTGCGCGGCGACGAGCGCGAGACGCTCCTGCGGCGCATCGGCCTTGCGGCAAGCAAGTACTGGGTGTGCAAGCGCGCCACCCCGCACGCGGCCGAGGCGATGGAATGCCTCGGCGGCCCCGGCTATGTCGAGGAGTCGGGGATGCCGCGGCTGTACCGCGAGGCGCCGCTGATGGGCATCTGGGAGGGCTCGGGCAACGTCAGTGCGCTGGACACGTTGCGCGCCATGGCAACCCGCCCCGAGTGCATCGACGTGCTCTTCGACGAGCTGGCAAGGACCGCGGGCCAGGACGCGCGGCTAGATGCCCACGTCGGCGCGCTCAAGCCGGCGCTCGAGGACCTCGCCACGATCCAGTACCGGGCGCGCCAGGTCGCCGAGGACATCAGCCTCGCGCTGCAGGGCTCGCTGTTGGTGCGCCACGGCCATCCCGCCGTCGCTGAGGCGTTCCTGGCGTCCAGGTTGGGCGGCGCCTGGGGCGGTGCGTTCGGAACCCTGCCCACCGGGCTGGATCTGGCGCCGATCCTGGAACGGGCGCTGGTCAAGGGATGACTCGCAAGGGAATAGTGAAGGCGGACCGCGCATGACTTGCGGGCGAGAAGCGAAGGCGGATCGCGCATGACTTGCAGGCGAGAAGCGAAGGCGGATCGCGCATGACACACGCGATCAGGCCGGTCGACTTCGACGACCTCAAAACGATGACCTACGAGGTCACCGACCGGGTTGCGCGCATCACCTTCAACC
This sequence comes from Mycobacterium sp., assembly GCA_025965975.1. GTDB lineage: Bacteria > Actinomycetota > Actinomycetes > Mycobacteriales > Mycobacteriaceae > Mycobacterium. The sequence goes on from JAOPVX010000432.1 coordinate 6,181, forward strand.
GCCCCGAAAAGGGCAATGCGATCGTCGCTGACACCCCGCTGGAACTGTCGGCATTGGTGGAAAGGGCCGACCTCGACCCGAACGTGCACGTGATCCTGGTATCCGGTCGCGGAGAAGGCTTTTGCGCCGGGTTCGACCTGTCCGCCTACGCCGAGGGGTCATCCTCGGCGGGCGGGGGCAGTCCCTACAAGGACACAGTGTTGTCCGGCAAGACGCAGGCCATCAACCATCTGCCCGATCAGCCGTGGGATCCGATGATCGACTATCAGATGATGAGCCGGTTCGTCCGCGGCTTCTCCTCCCTGATGCACGCCGACAAGCCGACGGTCGTCAAGATCCATGGCTACTGCGTGGCCGGCGGTACGGACATCGCCCTGCACGCCGATCAGGTGATCGCTGCGGCCGACGCCAAGATCGGCTATCCGCCGACCCGGGTGTGGGGTGTGCCCGCGGCGGGCATGTGGGCGCATCGCCTCGGTGACCAACGCGCCAAACGCCTTCTGCTGACCGGTGATTGCATCACCGGCGCGCAGGCGGCCGAATGGGGACTCGCGGTTGAGGCACCTGATCCCGCCGAACTCGACGAACGCACCGAGCGCCTCGTCGAGCGGATCGCCGCCGTGCCGATCAACCAGCTCATCATGGTCAAGCTGGCGATGAACAGCGCGCTGTTCAATCAGGGCGTTGCCAACAGCGCAATGATCTCCACGGTCTTCGACGGCGTCGCCCGCCACACCCCCGAGGGCCACGCGTTCGTCGCGCAGGCACGCGAGCACGGCTTCCGCGACGCTGTCCGACAGCGCGACGAGCCGTTCAGCGACCACGGCCGCAAGGCCTCCGGGGTGTAGCAATGCCGACGCTTTCGCGGATGACGGCCCGCTCGGTCGTGCTGAGCGTCCTGCTCGGCGCCCACCCAGCCTGGGCGACCGCGAGCGAACTCATCAGGCTCACAGCCGATTTCGACATCCGCGAGCCGACCGTGCGGGTGGCGCTGACCCGGATGGTGAGCGCGGGCGATCTGGTGCGTTCGGAGGATGGTTACCGGCTGTCCGACCGGCTGCTGGCAAGGCAGCGGCGCCA
>JAOPVX010000054.1 GCA_025965975.1 Mycobacterium sp.
AGCGCGGTGCCGGTTTCGATGAGCCGGTCGGCCAGCCCGATGCGTCGCGCTTCGGCCGCCCGCACCGTGCGTCCGGTGAACGCCAGCTCCGCTGCTCGGCCGGGGCCGATCAGCCGGACCAGGTTCCACGACGTGCCCAGTTCGCCGATTGACAGCCCAATTCGCACGAAGCCGGCGCTGAAACTCGCGGTCTGGTCGGCGATCCGGATGTCTGCAGCCAGCGCCAGCGACAGGCCTCCACCGGCCGCGGGACCGCTGACCGCCGCGATCACCGGATAGGGCAGCGCACGCATCCCGGTGGAACCGGCCGCGGCGGTCTCGACGAGATCGGTGAACTCCGACACCGACATTCGGGTGAGCACATCGACCTCAGCCAGGTCGAAGCCGGTGCAGAAGGTCTTGCCGCCCGCCCCGGTGATGATCAATGCACGCAGCGGCGCGTTGCGTAATGTAGCTGTGGCCCAAGCAATTTCGCCGAACATCTCGACGGTCTGCGAGTTCCCGCGATCGGGGCGGTTCACCGACATCACCACGATGCCACGAGGATGTTCATCGAAGGCCAGAGTGCGTGCCGTGCGCAGCTCGTCGAGGACGTCGGCCAGCGGGCGCCGCGACACCCGATTCCAGTGCGTGGTAACCGTGCTCATCCTCACCTCCCGGAAAAGTTCGGTACGCGCTTGGCTTTGAAGGCGTCCAGCGCCTCAGTCATGTCGTCACAGCGCGTCAGAAGTGCCTGCCCGCGGTTCTCGAGTTCGAGGGCCGCCGCGAAGGAGGTGACTTCCATGTTGGCCTGCAAGGCCCGTTTGGACAATCGGATGCCGCCGGGGGAGTTGGCGCAGATCTGGTTTGCCAGCGCCAGCGATTGGTCGAGCAGGTCTTCCGGACCGGTCAACCGGTTGAGCAGACCAAGCTGTTCTGCCTCCTCGGCATCGACCATGCGCCCGGTGAATCCGATCTCGGCGGCCGCCGACGGGCCGATCAGGCGCGGCAGCAACCAGGACGCGCCCAGGTCGCCGGCGGAAAGCCCGATCCGGACGAACGCGGCATTGAACTTCGCCGCAGGCGATCCCAGCCGGATGTCGGCCATCAGCGTCAGTGACATGCCGCCGCCGGCGGCGGGCCCGTTGACCGCGGCGATCACCGGTACCGGGACCGCGCGCACGGCGCCGAGCGCACGGGCGGCGCGCTCCTGGAGGTCCAGCATGCCCAGCGCCCCAAGTGTCGGCAGCCGAGCTGCTTCGTCGAGGTCATAGCCTGCGCAGAACGCCTTGCCCGCACCGGTCAGAATCACTACCCGGATGTCGCGGTCGTCGCCGACCGCCCGTGCGACCGATTCCAATTCGTCGAACATCAGCACCGTCATCGCGTTGAGCCGGTCGCGCCGGTTCAGCGTCACTTGGACCACACCATCGGCGGGGGACTCGAGAAGCAATGTCTCATAACGTCGTTCGAGATCAATCATGAAACGTACTCCGTTCGTTCGGTTTTGCGGTTGACCGCCGACTGGTTAGATGAATTCGGGAGCACGCTTGTCGATGAACGCGTGGAGCCCCTCGACCGCCTCGCCTCGCTCGAACAGCTCCTGGATCTGTTCGACCTCATAGCGCAGTCCTTCATCGATCGGTCGGTCGTAGGCGGCATCGACGGTGCGCAGCACGGCCAGTTGAGCGGGTGTCGACGGCGCGGCCAACTCATGGGCCAGTTGCCACGCGGTGGCACGTGCGGTGTTGCCCGGCTCTGCGAAGCGGTCGACCAGCCCGATCCAGAATGCCTCGTCGGCCTCAACCTGACGCCCGGTGAGCATGAGGTCCAATGCGCGACCGCGCCCGACGAGACGGGGCAGGCGCTGGGTACCTCCACCGCCGGGGATCAGGCCGAGTTTGACCTCGGGAAGACCGAGCCGCGCCCCCGCCGCGGCGACACGAAGCGTGCACGCCATCGCCAACTCGAGACCGCCGCCCAGCGCGAGCCCCTCGATGGCGGCCACGGAGACCATGGGCAGGGCAGCAAGGCGTTCCAGCGCGCCGCGCAACGCGTCGCCGTACTCCCGGAACGACGCCGCGTCGACCGCCGACATGTGTTTGATGTCGGCGCCTGCGGCGAAAAAGCCGTTCACCGCGGACGTCGCGATGATCACCTTGGCGCCGGCCGCCTCGGCGTAGTCCATCGCCGCATGCAGGCCATCGAGGATCTCGAGCCCCAGCGCGTTGGCCGGTGGCCTGTCCAGAACGATCTCGACGATGGCCCCGTCCCGGTTCCACGTCACAGCTTCACGGCGTTGTGGTTGTGCCACGGGTTCTCCTTTAGTAATGAGGGTGATTGACTCAGGCCATCGTGAGTCCGCCACTGACGGACAGCGTCTGCCCAGTGATGTACTCCGCGGCGTCGGACGCGAAGAAGGCGACGGCGGCGGCGATGTCCGACGGCTGGGCCAGGCGCTTCATCGGCACCGAGCGGGTCATCCCGCCGATCACCTTGTCGGCGTCCTCTCCGGAACTGTCGGCGAACTTGCGCAGCGCAGGCGTGTCGGTGGGGCCGGGGCAGACGGTGTTGGCGGTGACACCCTTGGTCGCCACCTCGCGGGCGAGGGTCTTGGTGAACGCGATGATTCCGCCCTTGGCGCCGGAGTAGACCGATTCCAGCGATGAGCCGACGCGGCCGGCATCCGAACCGATGTTGATCACCCGTCCGAATCCGCGCTCCACCATGCCGGGCACGACGGCGTGGATGACGCGAAGTGCGCCCTTGAAGTTGATGTCAAGAATCTTGTCCCAGAAGTCTTCTGAGGTTTTCAGGAACGGCATGAAGTCGTCCCAGCCGGCGTTGTTGACCAGGATGTCGATCTCGCCCAGTTCGGCGGCGACGGTCTTGACCGCACCGCGCACCGACTCGGTGTCGGTCACATCGACGTGGACGGCGACGGCTTCGCCGCCGGCGTCGGTAATGCGCTTCGCGGTGGCTTCCGCCGCGTCCAGGTTGAGGTCTGCGACGGCAACCCGGAACCCGTTGGCACCAAGGGTTTCCGAGATGCCCTGGCCGATGCCTTGGGCTCCGCCGGTGACGAATGCGACGCGGTTGCTCATATGTTCTCTCCTTTGAGATGAGTGCTGGGATGGTTTAGCGGCAGGACGAGGCGTCTGGGTTCGGTTTCCAGTCGATCGGGCCCGCGATTATGGAGTGGCTGGTCAGTTTGCGGCCAAGGACGCTCTGCGCCGCGCGGGCGGCGTCGATGATCGCAGGCAGCGACACCCCGGTGGACACGCCCATCTCCTCGAACATGCTGATCAGATCCTCCGAGGAGATGTTTCCGGTAGAGCCGGCGGGCACGGGGCAGCCGCCGAGTTCGCCGAAACTGGACTCGAAGCTGGTGCATCCGGCTCGAAGCGCGGCGTACGCGTTGGCCAGTCCCTGGCCGCGGGTGTTATGGAAGTGCGCGGTGACCTCGACCCCGCGCAGCCGCTCGATGGCGGCGGTGAAGAACTCGTCGGCATAGGCGGGGTTGGCCATGCCCGTGGTGTCGCCGAACCCGACCTCGGTGGCGCCCGCCGCTGCGAACTGCTCGGCGATATCGAGCACCCGGTTCATCGACACTCTGCCCTCGAACGGACAGCCGTACGAGGTGGCGATGACGGCGGCGCAGCGCAGGTCTTCCGCGACAATGCGTTTCGCGATGATCTCGTTGTCGGCCATGGACTCCGCGATGGTCCGATTCACGTTGCGCTTGTTGTGGGTTTCCGATGCGCTGACGAAGATCGCGACCTCGGAAAAGGTCTCGCGCACCCGCAGCGCGTTGTCGAGTCCCTTGCTGTTTGGTACGAGCACCATCAGCGAGATGTCGTCGGGCACGTCGATTCCACGCAACACCTCGACGCCGTCGGAAAGCTGGGGGATGACGTCGGGTCGGACAAAACTGGCGACCTCAATCCGCTTCAGGCCGGTACGGGCCAGTCGGTTGATGAGGTCGATCTTGTCGGCGGTGGCGATGGTTTCGGGTTCGTTCTGAAATCCGTCGCGCGGCCCGACTTCACGGATCTCGACGTGTGTCGGCAAGTTCACAAGCGGGTCCTTTCCTGCTCGAGTTGGTCCCGAAACTGCGGGGCGGCGATCACGGCCATCCGTTTGGCTCGCTCCCCGATGCTGCATCCGCGCAGGTGCGCGACGCCGTATTCGGTGACGACGGCATCGACGTCCGATCGCGACGTGGTCACCACCCCGCCGTCGAGTGCGGTTTTGATCGTGGACTGACCGCCCGATGTGGCGCGCAGGGCGAAGATTGACCGCTTTCCGGTGAGCGCGGCTGCCCGGGCGAAGTCGACCTGCCCGCCGACCGCGCCGACATACACGCCGCGGCTGACCTCGGCGCCCACCTGTCCGCTCAGGTCGACCTCGACCGCGAAGTTCACCGACACCAATGAGCGTAGCTGCGAAAGTACTTGCGGGCTATGGGTGTAACTGGTCGGCAGGAATCTCGCAGGCAGCTCGGCGACCCGGTTGTACAGCTCGGCCGAACCCAGCGCGGTGCCGGCGACGATCAGCCCGGGGTCGATCTCCTTGCGGGCGCCGGTCGCGACACCTTTGTCGACCAGCCGGAGCAGACCGTCGGTGACCATGCCCGTGTGAAATCCCAAATCTTGCTGTTCGGCGAGCGCGTCGAGCACCGCGGCGCCCAGCGAGCCGACTCCCAACTGCACCGTGTCACCGTCGTCGACGAGTTCGGCGATGTGGGCAGCGATGCGCTGCTCGGTGGACCCCGGTGCGCGGGTGGGATCTTCGGGTAGTGCCCGGTCGGTGTTGATGGTTGCCGCGAATCGGTCGAGCGGAATCCGCGGGCTGCCCACCGTGACCGGCATTCGTTGGTTGATCTCGGCGATGAGCACCGGCGTGTGCCGTATCGCATCGGCGACGTAGTCGACGCCGATGCCCAGCGAGCACCGCCCGTTCTCGTCGGGCGGTGAAACCTGCATCAGGCCGACGTCGCAGGGCAGCCGGTGCTCGGCGAACATCCGGGGCAACGCCGAGTAGTGGCACGGAATGACTTCGAGGCGTCCGGAGCGGCTCAACTCGCGCAGTTCGCCGAGCCCGCCGTAGGACACCATCGACATTCGAGCGGGCATGGTGATGGCGAGCTGGTCGTTCCAGCTGAGCCCGGTGAACGTCCGGATGGGTCCGATCCGGGCGCTCTGCGCGATCAGCGCGTCGACCAGTGGACGCGGTTCGGCGGCCGCCTGGCCCCACCAGACGCCATCACCGCGCGCCAAAAACGTGCCGAAGTCGATCACGTCGGCACTCGCTGGATGAGTGTGCCGGTCCCCAATCCGCCCCCGCAGCACATGGTTACCAGGCCGAGATCGGCTTCGCGACGTTCGAGCTCGGCGACCAGGGTGGCAATCAGCCTGGCGCCGGTGGCGCCGACGGCGTGGCCCAGCGCGATGGCTCCGCCATTGACGATCACGCGGTCGACGTCGGGATTCAGCTCACGCTGCCAGGCCAGCACCACCGAGGAGAACGCCTCATTGACCTCGAATAGGTCGAT
>JAOPVX010000096.1 GCA_025965975.1 Mycobacterium sp.
TGCAGCCCTCTTTGATCAGATGTAGTACTTTTCGTTCCCGGTTGGGTATCCGCCACCGTCGGTGGCGATATGAACGTGGTCGAAGTGGTTGGCGGTTTCTGAGCCCATCTCGGACATCCACTCGCCCTTGTCGGCGCCCAGATATATGGCGTGCCTCCAGATCACGTGGTCTATGCCCCATCGTTTCGAGTTCGCCAATGCGAAACCGGCGATCTGGTTGCCGAGTTCGATGCCCTCGGGCGAGTCCGGGTTGGGGATCATCACGTCGATCGCCAACCCGTTCGGATGCCATTTCAACGCGTCCTGCCGGTATCCGCCGATTGTGGTGATTTCGGGAAACAACACGCTAATGGCTCGGGCCACCCGAATTGTGTGGATCTGCAGCCTGTCCTCGGGCGCGACACCGGGCGGCAACTCGAAGGGCATCGCCGTGGCAGCGGGCGCGTTCGCCGCCAACTTGTCCACCTCAGCAGGACTCGCAACGTACGGCGCGGCAGCTGGTGGAGAAGCCTGAACTGTTGGGGTCGGTGGCGGGTTCGCGGCGCGGAGCACGGGTTGGGTGCCGTGTGCGTGCTCTGAGCCTTGGGCGTAGAGCACGGCGGCGGAGAGGACCATCGATGCCAGAAGTGCCAGCCAGCGGCCCCGGCCGTTGGCTAACAGCTTTCTCTCGCCCACGATGAGCAACATACTGCCGAGGTCGACGCGGCCGGGTCCTCTTCCTGCAGTCGGTTACGCGAACGAGAAGAGGGCGGACGGTAAATCCGTTTTACGAGCGCTAGGCTCTTGCCGGCTATCCAACGTCGTCGTTGCGGTGGTGGGGTTCGAAGTAGTTGCCGTTTAATCACCGTCAATGACCGAGAATCGACCGGATCCTCCGGGGCGCTGCCGGACGGATCTGGCGGCCAAATGTGTTGTTACACACGGCAGGATGAGCAACGATCGGCATTGCCGCGAGAGGCCTCTTGGTAATCCGTTGTTCGCCGGTTGGAGCCCCGCCGGCCTCACCATATTTCAGCTGGTCAAGTCGGGAAGGATGGGTCGTCGGTTCGGCTTCAGCCCGTCCCGTCGCGGCGTCGTCGCGGCGCGGGGGCGAGTTGCGACCCGAGTGCTAGCTAAATTAAGAATTAGAGCGAAAAGAGGCGCTGTCGTCTCTAGGTCAGACCTTGACTTCGACGAGTATGTCCGCGGCGAGCTGCTCGGCGTAGGTACCGGCCAAGTTGGGGTCGCCCACGGTGGCGGTTATTGGGATTTCCTGGTCGGGAGAGAGGCAGCTCCGCACGCTGACCACAACATTGACGCGCGCGCCGAGGACCTGTTGGCATGAGAGGCTGCCGCTCTCCCGGTTGATGCCGGTCATAGAGACGGTTAAGACATCATCGTGAAGTACGACATCCCCAAAGTTAAAGGTATGGCCATCTTCGCCGTTGTCTCCGACGGCCCTCTGTTCGACTTCGGCGGCCGCACAGCTCCGCCATTGTTTTTCCGAGTTGCCCAGCACGGCTTGAGCTTCTGCAGGCGTTGGGAAGTCAACGATGGTTTGCTCGACCTGTTCGGGCTTGTCGGGTGGTAGTGGCATGCCGGGGTAAATGTTCGGCGGTGCGGCCTTCAGAGTTTCATTACGCATAGCCGCAAAGCCCGAGTTCTCGTATACCGACTGCTCTGAAGTGAAGATCACCCCGACGCAACTGAACGGCGTCACCAATCCGGAATGGTTCGTAGGCGTGGATGCGGAGTCGGCGACCTGCCAAGGGCCCGAGCCCGTGACGCGGCGGATTACCTCTGGTGTGAGCAACAGGCTGTCGATCGACGATGCCGGAAACACCGGTCCGGGCGTTGTTGCTTCAGCGACCGGCCCGATTCGACCGGATGCATCGAGTAATACGACACCCTTCACCAACACCATCCTGAGCCAACGGTCTTCCATTGGAGCGCCGCCGTCGTTCCGAACATATTTGAGCCGCGCGACAACGCTTGTGTCGTCACGCGGGGTTACTGAAATCAATGTGACTGATTGAATCTTGGCCCAGAAGTCTAAGAAGCTCTGCTGCCCAGTTTCCTTCTGACCGTTGGGCGCGACCTTCGCCCAGGCGTCATAAGGGCGTGTGGGGAGATCGGCGTAGTAGGCCATGACGAAGTTGCGCATGGAGTCGAAGTTCAGCGTGGCGGTCGCTGGCGGGGCACTCGTCGTCGTCCCGCCAGCAGAATGGTCGCCCTGCCATGGGCGAACGAAGAATGCGACAGCGCCCATATCACGACGACAGCAGAGACGGTCAAAAACCGCGCCGGCCGTGGCTCGCTGACTTCAGCTGGCCGCCTCGAGCTGGTCACCCTTGCGGTGGGCGGTGACTTCGAACGAGACTTTTGACTCGGAGCCTCGCTCGCCGGGGGCTCCGAGTAGGCGGTTCGAGCTTGCGTAGTGCGGTTCGGCTCCTTGCGCGACGCGGTGGCTTCGTTCCATGCAAGGATTAATGAGCGCGCGAAGTCTTCGCACTTCGGGAAACGCTCAGCCGCGTCCTTGGATAGGGCGATGCTGATCACGGGATCGAGAACCCCTAGTTCAGTGCGCAATTTCGCAAGAGACGGGGACGGTTCGGTGAGACGTCGTGAGATCACGGCCATCTGATTTTGGTCCGCGATAGGTAGCGCGCCGGTCAGCAGCTCGTAGGTGGTGACAGCCAGCGCATATTGGTCCGTGCGGCCATCGAGGGGCTGCCCCATTAATTGTTCGGGCGCGGCGTAGTAGAGCGTGGCAACGATTGAGTTCGTGGCCGTTAACCCGCCTGCCTCATCGGCACGGCGTGCTATTCCGCAGTCGGCGAGCATGACTCGGCTCGCGGTCGCGTCGCCTGGATTCGAGAGAAGAATGTTCGCGGGCTTGACATCGCGGTGAAGGCACCCATGATCGTGTGCATAGTCGAGCGCCGCTGCAGTCGCCGTGATGTTCTTGAATGCCTCCCGAGGCGGCATGCCGGCAGGGTAGCGCTCGCGGAGAGCACGGCCAAGGTCCCATCCCTCGACATAGTCCATCGAAATCCATAGTTGACCGTTGTCTTCACCGCGGTCGTGTACGCCGATGATGTTCGGGTGGTAAAGCGGGGCTGCTATGGCGGCTTCACGGTCGAAGCGCGCGCGAAAGTCGGCGTCGCGTGACAGGTCCCGAGGTAAAACCTTCAGTGCATAAAGACGCGGAACTCGCGGATGTTGCGCGAGGTAGACCTCCCCCATTCCCCCAGCACCAAGGAGCCGTTGGATCTTATACCCGGCGAATATCTCGCCGCTGGCTAACGGCATGCGAGTAGCTTACCCGGCTCCACTTGTGCAGTTGTGATAGCTCAGCAAACAGTTGGGTTCACTACTTTGCCGCCTTGTCACCCGGGTACCTTAACTGATCCTTTTGCCGGCGTGACTGTCGAAGAGTGAGCGAGGCTCCGTTTAGCTCGGCGGGGGGCATTTCGGCAGGTACGTGCCCCCTCGCTAGGCGGTCTTCGGTTGAGGTGGCCGAGAAAATGCCTGGCCCGCAGTCCATCTCGCCCGCCTCGGCATGGTCGTTGGGGTCGCGATGTGTGCGCCGCCGAGGGCGGTGGTGGCTGCTCGTGCGATACGGCTCGGGTGCGTAGATATCCCGATGGTCGGTCACGGTCAGCTGCCTCAGGGTGCCCATTGTCGGCGCTGTGTACGCGCCGCTGTTCGTGATCTAGATAGCGACGGCAGCGCTGTGGTGGCAAACCCCACGCCGACGGCAACGGCGGCGGAATCGACCTACACGGCAACATGGCACCCGCAATGGCCCTGTCGAGCTGCTGATCCGAGGGTCGGGCGGCCAGGCCTATTGGGCGTTGTGCCATGCAATAAGCGCCTCAAAAGCATCATAACCGTCGATATGAGACGCCTCTTTTGAGGCAGCTTTTGAGACATACCCGAACTGGCACTATATGCGCCGCGCACGGCACCAAGGCTTGCGTCTCTCTTCTTTAGTTCTGAGACGCCGGCAAGCGCGCTTGCCGTGTTCGTCAAGGCCGACGGGCACAGGTTGGATCATTCGCGCGATGTATCTGTGCGCCAGAATGTCCATCCGAATGTCCCCCAATCGGAGGACCTCCCTGCCCCCTCGAAAGCAGCCTGATCGGTGGATTATCCGACGCGGCCAACACCGATAACTTCATCACCGAACCGACCCACATTGGGCTACGAAACGGAGAGATGAATGTTCACGACCAAACTGAAGAAGATCGCCGCCGCGGGCCTCATGAGCGCGGCCGCTCTCGGACTTGCCGCCGGTGTGGCTCACGCCGATGTCGATCAACACAAAGACAACCCGACCGTTCATCAACACAAGGACAACCCGCAGTGACTCAGCAAACGGGGCGATTAGCCCATAGTGGAGAGTTCGACGACAGACGTTGTCACACGGTTGTCACAAGCAGGTCTGAGTTCGCAGAGTTGACGGGGGACGGCTAGCGACGGTTTGTCCTGGTCACGTCGGTCTGAGAGTCACTGCCGCACAGCCTAATTCAGCCCTTGTCCGACTGGGGGTCAAGTGGTCCAACGACCGCCAAAACCGTTGCCGCAACATAGGAGCATCTGAGATCAAGGACGAAATCGCAGGTCAGACGCCCTACTTCGGGGACTAAATACCCTCGTCCACGACCCGATATCACTCG
>JAOPVX010000130.1 GCA_025965975.1 Mycobacterium sp.
GTACTGTGACTCGCTATCTCAGCCGGGAAACGTGCCTGCAGACCTCGCCAGCTTTGCCCGCCGTCCTCGACCGGTGCGACCTCCTGTACGGAAACGCCGTCCAACGCGAGCAGGAAGGGCGTGGTGAGGTACGTCCACAGCGCGTAACCATTGAAGTAGGCACCGGTTGGCCGCCGATGGGCTCGGGGCGATGGTCCGCGACAGCGGACATGTCATCGCCCTCGACGCCGCCGCGATGGCCAGCGCCGCCACCGGGCGTCCCCATCGCCGCAAGGAACGCATCCCACCCGGACCGGCGGCCAAAGCCGCTGCCGCACAACTACTCCAGCTTCATAGTGAAACTTCGGCAAGCTCTGAAACCTCAACCACTGCAACCCATTCCACTGTCGTCGATCTGTCCGCCTACGAGCGGGCCGCCGAGAATACCATGACCCCAATTCAGCCACCCCACACACGGAATGGGGACACACATGGCACAGAAGCAGTTCGACGGCCCCGCCCGGCCCGGCTCGGGACGGCGCTGTTCTGGATCGTCAGCGGCGCATTTCACTTTGTGGTCCCGCGGCAGTTCGAGTCGTTCGTGCCGCCCCGACTGGGGCGCTTGCGACGAGAACTCGTGGTGGCCAGCGGGATCGCCGAGATCGCCGGCGGGACCAGTACTGCCGGATCGAACCCGGCACCTGGCGCGCTGGTGGCTGCTCGCCACGCTGGTCGCCGTCTACCCGGCCAACATCAATATGGCCGTCAACTCCAAGGACTTCCCGAACATTCCGGCGCCAGCGCTTTGGGCGCGACTGCCGTTGCAGTTCGTGTTCGCGCGGATCACCTGGCGCGGGACTCGCTAGCTCTCAGCGCGACGTCAAGCACATCGCTAATCGCAAGGGAAAGAACAACAATGGCTAGCAAGGAGCAACCACCGTGCACGCGGAACGGCCGCACACATGGCGCAAATGTGCCAAAGATATTGGTGGTCGGCGGCGGATACGCCGGCTTCTACACTGCGTGGAAGCTTGAGAAGAAGCTACGCCGAGACGAAGCCGAACTCACGGTCGTCGACCCGCGCCCGTACATGACCTATCAGCCATTCCTTCCAGAAGTCCTGGCCGGCTCGGTCGAAGCCCGTCACGCAGCGGTATCCCTGAGGCGCCACCTGCGCCGCACCAACATCGTCGCCGGAATGGTCACGGCGATCGACCACGGGCACAAAACGGTGACGGTCGCCGCCACGGACGGCCCCGATGTCACCCTCGTCTACGACATCATCGTGGTCACCGTCGGCGCCGTCACCCGCAAGTTTCCGGTACCGGGCGTCGCCGAGCAAGCGATCGGATTGAAGCACGTCGAGGAAGCCGTCGCCAAACGACTGCTGACCGTCACGTTCGTCGGTGGCGGCTTCGCTGGGGTCGAGGGATTCGGGGAGCTGTTGTCGCTGGCGACCGCATTGCTCGAGTCCTACCCCGAGTTCAGTATCACCGAACTCGACTTTCGGCTCATCGAAGCACAGGGCCGCATCCTGCCCGAAGTGTCTGCCGATACCGGCCGGTGGGTGGTGCGTTCCCTCGAAAAACGGGGCGCGCGTATCCATTTGAACACCCAGCTGCGGTCGGCCGAGAACGGTCACGTGGTGCTGTCCACCGGCGAGGAGTTCGACTCTGAGCTCATCGTGTGGACGGCGGGCAACGCCGCGAACCCGGTCATCGCCACCCACACCGACCTGCCCACCGACGAACGCGGTCTGCTCAGGGTGCGCGCCGACCTGCGCGTGGGCACCGACACCGCCCCAGTGGCTGATGCCTGGGCTATCGGCGACAACGCCGCCGTCCCGGACCTCAGCTCTGAGATTTCGGGCGCGAAAACCGTGCCCAACGCTCAGCATGCCGTTCGACAGGGCAAGCGTTTGGCCGCCAACATCCTCGCCACGATCCGCGGGAGAGGTGCGAAGAACTACGTTCACCATAACCTCGGCGTCGTTGCCACCCTCGGTTTCGGCCAGGGCGTATTCCAGTTCGGCCGCATCGTCATCAAGGGATTCCCGGCGTGGCTGATGCATCGCGGCTACCACGTGTTGGCCATCCCTTCCTGGGAACGCAAGATCCGTGTCCTGGCAGTGTGGCTCACCGCTGACGTGTTCGGCCGAGACATCGTTTCGCTCATGTCGGTTCAACATCCCCGCGAAGCGTTCGTCGCCGGTGGCGCCCCACGCGCCCGATCAATCGCCGACGTCACCGCCAATCGGACACAACGACGACACACCGTGCAGTGCCGAAGGGCCTGAGGATGAGTAGCGCGGCCGTCGATACCGATCCCGGCCCGGATGGTCAAGCCGATCCGGTGGACAGCATGTGCACCAGCGTGTTGAGGTCGATCGCCGGCGCGGCCTCGTCGGCGGACGCATATTCGATGAGTTCACGCTGCAGCTCAGCCGTGGCCCGAGGAGACACGAGTGAATCGCGATGCATGAGCACCCGCTTGCGGGCCCGTCGACACGCCTCCCCCGTGCGGCTCGCGAGAAACTCGGCCTCGACGCGATCGGGGCGCTGCGTGGTGGTGTAGGCGACGTCCCACCAACCCTGGAGGCGGGCTACTAATTCGAGCGCGTCGAAAAGGTTGACACTGGACAGCAATTCGCGCCGACGCGCAGCCGACAACGGCTGTATCCCGAGACGTCCGCAGACGATCAGTTGCGGCTGCGCGCTAAGGAACTGCATCAGCTTGGAAATCTCGTCGCCGCTGGCGGGGGGGCTGCCCCGACATGGGTGGTCCCGGTCGTGCGCCGCGGGTGGGCGCACCTCCAGAGGCGCCGCGCCGTTGACCGCGGCGCCCCTTTTGACGTGACTTACTCGACACCGGAACTCAGTCTCTCCTCACGCACTTGACCCGACAGCACCGAGTTTAAGTAGGCATAGGGACATCGATCGAACATTTATTCGCCTGCCAGCCGTATCGGCGCAGCCCGTCCGCGAGTTCCCGGCGGCGCTGCACTTCCGAACGAGGTACTCAGGTCCTTGATTCTCATTTTCGTGTCATATATGGCATCGAGATGACACTGGATTTGAGACGATGGCATTCTGTTTGAGAACTGACAGAGGTGCGTGTAGGTTCCCATTTCCGATGTCATATGGCGATCTCCTGATGGCATGAAGGAGCGGGGCCTCCGCTCCTCGTGTCCGTCCCGAGCGCGCATGCTCGGGGTGCTCACGTTGTTCCACGACGAAGGAGGCCCCTGTGAGCGAATTCTACGAGGGTCAGCAGTTTGTCGGTATGGATCTGCATCGGCGCCGTTCGGTGTTGGTGCGGATGACCGAGACCGGCGAGCATCTGGAGACGGTGCGGATCGTCAACGACCGTGACCAGCTGGCCGATGTGATGTCCC
>JAOPVX010000142.1 GCA_025965975.1 Mycobacterium sp.
GCCGCCGTGACCGCCGAGCACAAGGCCGGTCACCGGGCCGATCTGGCCGACTGGTGGCGGCAGCTGTCCGACATCCGGGACCGCTACCCGCTGGGTTGGGCCGAACCGACCGACGGCACGCTGGCACCGCAGTACGTGATCAAGCGGCTGGGCGAGATCGTTGGACCGGAGGCCATCTACGTCGCCGGCGTCGGCCAGCATCAGATGTGGGCGTCTCAGTTCATCTCGTACGAGCGGCCGGCCTCCTGGCTGAACTCGGGCGGCCTGGGCACCATGGGCTACGCGGTGCCCGCCGCCATGGGCGCCAAGGTGGGCAAGCCCGACTCGGTCGTGTGGGCCATCGACGGTGATGGGTGCTTCCAGATGACCAACCAGGAACTTGCCACGTGCGCCCTGGAGGGCATCCCGATCAAGGTCGCCATCATCAACAACGGCAACCTGGGCATGGTGCGCCAGTGGCAGACGCTGTTCTACGAGAAGCGGTACAGCCAAACGGATCTGGCCACGCATAGCCATCGCATCCCGGACTTCGTGAAGCTGGCTGAGGCGCTCGGCTGCGTCGGATTGCGTTGTGAGCGTGCCGAGGACGTCGAGGGCGTCATCAAGCAAGCCCGTGAGATCAACGACCGCCCGGTGGTGATCGACTTCGTCGTCGGCGCCGACGCTCAGGTGTGGCCGATGGTGGCCGCAGGCACCAGCAATGATGAGATCCAGGCCGCGCGCGGCATCCGCCCGCTGTTCGACGATCCCGAAGAAGGGCACGCCTGATGACCGTCAATACGCACACGTTGAGCGTGCTCGTCGAGGACAAACCCGGCGTGCTCGCCCGAGTGGCGTCGCTGTTCTCACGGCGCGGGTTCAATATTCAGTCGCTCGCGGTGGGTGCCACCGAGCAGAAGGACATGTCGCGGATGACGATCGTCGTCAGCGTCGAGGACTCCCCGCTAGAGCAGATCACCAAGCAGCTCAACAAGCTCATCAACGTGATCAAGATCGTCGAGCAGGATGTCGGCAATTCGGTCGATCGTGAGCTCGCGCTGATCAAGGTGCGTGCCGACGCCACCACCCGCAGTCAGGTCATCGAGGCGGTGAACCTGTTCCGCGCCAAGGTCGTGGACGTGTCGACGGAGTCCCTCACCGTCGAGGCCACCGGTACCCCCGAGAAGTTGGAAGCCCTGCTGCGAGTGCTTGAGCCGTATGGGATCCGTGAGCTAGTGCAGTCCGGTGTGGTCTCGCTGTCACGCGGTCCGCGCGGCATCGGCACCGTCAAGTAAGCCCCAAAATCAGCCAGAAGAGTTAAAAGAGAAGGAAATTCACTGTGTCTTCAAACGACATGTCTTCAAACGGCATTGAGATGTTCTACGACGACGACGCGGACCTGTCGATCATTCAGGGACGTAAGGTCGGCGTCATCGGCTACGGCAGCCAGGGCCATGCGCACTCGTTGAGCCTGCGCGACTCCGGTGTGCAGGTGAAGGTCGGCCTCAAGGAAGGGTCCAAGTCACGCGAGAAGGTGACCGAGCAGGGTCTCGAGGTGGACACCCCCGCCGAGGTCGCCAAGTGGGCCGACGTGATCATGCTGCTGGCCCCCGACACCGCGCAGGCCGACATCTTCTCCAGCGACATCGAGCCGAATCTGGAAGACGGCAATGCGCTGTTCTTCGGCCACGGTCTCAACATCCACTTCGACCTGATCAAGCCGCCAGCCAACGTCACCGTCGGCATGGTCGCGCCGAAGGGCCCCGGCCACCTGGTGCGCCGTCAGTTCGTCGACGGCAAGGGCGTTCCGTGCCTGATCGCGGTCGACCAGGACCCCAAGGGCGAGGGTGAGGCGCTCGCGCTGTCCTACGCCAAGGGCATCGGCGGCACCCGCGCCGGCGTCATCAAGACCACGTTCAAGGACGAGACCGAGACCGACCTGTTTGGTGAGCAGGCCGTGTTGTGCGGCGGCACCGAGGAACTCGTCAAGACCGGCTTCGATGTGATGGTGGAGGCGGGCTACGCGCCCGAGCTCGCGTACTTCGAGGTGCTGCACGAGCTCAAGCTCATCGTCGACCTGATGTACGAGGGCGGGATCGCGCGGATGAACTACTCGGTGTCTGACACCGCGGAGTTCGGCGGCTATCTGTCCGGGCCGCGGGTGATCGACGCGGGCACCAAGGAGCGGATGAAGCAGATCCTCGCCGAGATCCAGGACGGCACCTTCGTCAAGCGGCTGGTCGCCAATGTCGAGGGCGGCAACAAGGAGCTCGAGAAGCTGCGCAAGGAGAACGCCGAGCACACCATCGAGGTGACCGGCAAGAAGCTGCGCGACCTGATGAGCTGGGTCGACCGCCCGCTGACGGATACGGCTTAAGCCGTATCCGTACGACTTCGGCGTGATTACTTGCGCTGCGCGCGCAGAAAATCACGCCGAAATCGTTAGCAAGTGAGGCGGTCGGCGACGCTGACGACGCGGCGGGCCATATGGTCCAGCGCCGCGTTGGTCGCGTCGTCGAAGTCGCTGATGTTGTCGTGGCCCGCGGTGAGGCTGACTCCGTACGGGTTTCCGTCCACGAACTTCGACGCATCGGTGTATCCAGGCGGGACGATGATGCCGCCGAAGTGCATCAGCGTGACATACAGCGTGAGCAGCGTGGTCTCCTGGCCGCCGTGTGCGGTGTTCGTCGAAGTGAAGGCCGCATACACCTTGTCGGCGAGCTTGCCCTGCGACCACAGGCCGCCGAGCGAGTCGAGGAAGTCACGCAATTGCGAAGCGACCGAACCGAATCGCGTCGGCGACCCGAAGATCACCGCGTCCGCCCACACGATGTCGTCCCCGGTGGGGTGCGCCAGGTCCTTGGTGGCTTCGTAGTTCGCCGTCCACGCCGGATTCTGCGCGAACGACGCCGGGTCGCGGGTTTCGGCGATGGGGCGAACGCGCACCTCGGCGCCGGCCGCTTCGGCCGACGCTGCGACGCGTTGCGCCATCGTGGTGCCGTGCCCGGTAGCGGAGTAGTAGATAACCGCGAGTTTCGTCACGGCACCAGCCTAATTGGACCGGGGCGCCAGCCTAGGCAACTTCTTGATGCCGAACTCGCGGCGCAGCACCGTGCGCGCGGCGTAGTAGCCGGACATGCCGTGCACGCCGCCACCCGGCGGCGTCGCCGACGAGCACAGGTACACCTTGGCAATCGGCGTGCTCCACGGGTTGAGCCGCGGTGTCGGGCCCGCCAACGCGTGGAACAAGGTATTGCCGCCGACGCCGATGTCGCCGCCGACGAGGTTGGCGTTGTGCTCGGCCAACCGCGCGGCGGGTATCGACCGGACCGCCGCCACGACGTCGCGGAAGCCGGGCGCGAAACGCTCGAAGATCTTTATGACCGCATCTGCTTGGTCGACGGGGGAGCCCGACGGCACGTGCGCGTACGTCCACAACGGGCGGCGGCCCTGCTCGTCGATGCGGCTCGGGTCGGCCAGGTGCGGCAGGGCGGCGAGCACCATCGGCCATTCCGGGTGCCGGCCCGCGGCGACCTCCCGCTCGGCGTGTGCCATCTGCTCGCGCGTGCCGCCCATGTGCAGGGTCGGCGCATCGGCCAGCCGCGCGTCACTCCACGGAATCTCACCCGACAGCACGAAGTCGACTTTCGCGACACCCGGACCGAAACGGTAGCGCTGCAGCGCCTTTGCATAACGCGCCGGCAATCGGTCGCGGTAGATGGACAGCAGCGCCGTGGGAGCGGTGTCGAAAAGCACGACACCCGACGGGGGCTCGGTGACCTCCTCGCCGGGAGTCACGGTGCCGCCGTGCGCGCGAAGGTCGGCGATCAACGCGTCGGGGATGGCTTGGCTGCCGCCGACCGGTATCGGCCAGCCGACCGTGTGCGCCAACGTGGCCAGCATCAGCCCCGCACCGGCGGACACCAGCGACGGCATCTGCGAAATCGTGTGTGCGGCAACACCGGTGAACAGTGCGCGGGCGTCGCCTCCGGACAGCGCCCGCCACGCCGGGGTGCCCTGCTCGAGCAGCCGCCGCGCCACCCGGATCGCGGTAAACGGATCGGCAGGAATCGAGCGTTTGTCGCCGAGCAGCAGTTTGAGCACGGCGCCGTCGCGGTCAACAAGCGGGCCAAGCAGATGACGCCACGACTCGCCGTTAGTCAACTCCGCGCAGGTGCGGTCGAGGTCGTGGTAGCCGACTGCGGCGGGATGGCCCGGCAGCGGGTTGGCGTACGACACCTGCGGCACCTTCAGCGTCACCCCGCGCGCCCGCAGATCGAACTCGGCCAGAAACGGCGACGCCAGCCCCAGCGGATGCACCGCCGAACAGATGTCGTGCGCCACCCCGGCGAAGTCGGGATCTGCGAGGGTGCGGGCGCCCCCGCCAAGGGTCGGTTGCGCCTCGAACACCTGCACCGAAAGACCGGCCCTGGCGCAGATGACGGCGGCCGCCAAGCCGTTGGGCCCACTACCGACGACGGTGACGTCCACCTCACAATTCAAGCCCATTAGGCTGGCCGGGTGAGTCTTCCCGTTGTACTGATCGCCGACAAACTGGCTGAGTCGACCGTCGCCGCCCTCGGTGACCAGGTAGAAGTCCGCTGGGTCGACGGCCCCGACCGAGAGAAGCTGCTGGCCGCGGTGCCGGAGGCCGACGCATTGCTCGTGCGCTCGGCCACCACCGTCGACGCCGAGGTGCTCGCGGCCGCGCCCAAGCTCAAGATCGTCGCTCGCGCGGGCGTCGGCCTGGACAACGTCGACGTCGACGCCGCCACCGCCCGTGGTGTGTTGGTGGTCAACGCGCCCACGTCGAACATCCATAGCGCGGCCGAACATGCGCTCGCGCTGCTGCTGTCTGCGGCCCGCGAGATCCCCGCGGCCGATGCCTCGCTGCGCGAACGCACCTGGAAGCGGTCGAAGTTCTCCGGCACCGAGATCTACGGCAAGACCGTGGGCGTGGTGGGGCTCGGCCGCATCGGCCAGCTGGTGGCGCAGCGATTGGCCGCGTTCGGCACCCACGTCGTGGCCTATGACCCGTATGTGTCGCCGGCCCGCGCCGCGCAGCTCGGCATCGAGCTGCTGACCCTCGACGAGCTGCTGACGCGCGCCGACTTCATTTCTGTGCACCTGCCGAAGACACCGGAGACCGCCGGCCTGATCGGTAAGGAGGCGCTGGCCAAGACGAAGCCCGGCGTCATCATCGTCAATGCCGCCCGCGGCGGGCTGGTCGACGAGGAAGCGTTGGCCGAGGCCGTCACGTCCGGGCATGTCCGGGCGGCGGGCATCGACGTGTTCGCCAAGGAGCCGACCACCGACAGCCCGTTGTTCGACCTGCCCCAGGTCGTCGTCACACCGCACCTCGGCGCGTCGACCGGCGAGGCGCAGGACCGGGCAGGCACAGACGTGGCCGCGAGCGTGAAGCTGGCGCTGGCCGGTGAATTCGTGCCCGACGCCGTCAACGTCGGCGGCGGGGTCGTCGGCGAGGAAGTGGCGCCGTGGCTCGATCTGGTCCGCAAGCTCGGCGTGCTCGTCGGTGCGCTGTCCAGTGAGCTGCCCGTGTCGTTGTCGGTGCAGGTGCGCGGCGAGTTGGCCTCGGAAGACGTTGAGGTGCTGCGGCTCTCGGCGCTGCGCGGATTGTTCTCTGCGGTCATCGAAGACCCCGTAACGTTCGTCAACGCACCGGCGCTCGCCGCGGAACGCGGCGTGCAGGCCGACATCAGCACGGCGACCGAGAGTCCCAATCACCGCAGTGTGGTCGATGTGCGGGCGGTGTATTCCGACGGTTCGGTGACCAACGTCGCTGGCGCGCTATCGGGGCCGCAGCAGGTCGAGAAGATCGTCCAGATCAACGGCCGCAATTTCGACCTGCGCGCCGCGGGCGTCTACCTGATCGTCAACTACATCGACCAGCCGGGCACGCTCGGCAAGATCGGCACCCTGCTCGGTACCGCCGACATCAACATCCACGCGGCACAGCTCAGTGAGGACGCGGAAGGGCCTGGCGCGACGATCCTGCTGCGTATCGACCGCGATGTGCCCGCCGATGTGCGCGCCGCAATCGCCGAAGCCGTCGGCGCGAAACTGCTGGAAGTGGTGGACCTGTCGTGAAATTGGCGGTCATTGCCGGTGACGGAATCGGGCCCGAGGTGGTCGGCGAGGCCGTCAAGGTTCTCGACGCAGTGCTGCCCGGTGTGGACAAGACAAGCTACGACCTGGGTGCGCGGCGCTACCACGCCACCGGCGAAGTGCTGCCCGATTCGGTGCTCGACGAACTACGCGGCCATGACGCGATCCTGCTCGGCGCGATCGGTGACCCGTCGGTGCCCAGCGGTGTGCTGGAACGCGGGCTGCTGCTTCGCATCCGGTTCGCGCTCGACCACCACATCAACCTGCGACCGGCACGGCTGTATCCGGGCGTGATCGGTCCGCTGGCCGGCAACCCCGACATTGACTTCGTCGTTGTCCGCGAAGGAACCGAGGGCCCGTACACCGGGACGGGTGGAGCGATTCGGGTGGGCACGCCCAACGAGATCGCCACCGAGGTCAGCGTCAACACCGCATTCGGTGTGCGCCGTGTGGTCCACGACGCGTTCCGCCGGGCGCAGCAGCGCCGCAAGCATCTGACGCTGGTGCACAAGAACAATGTGCTGACCTTCGCCGGTTCGCTGTGGTGGCGGACCGTGCAGGAGGTCGCCGGCAAGTACCCCGACGTCGACGTGGCCTATCAGCACGTGGATGCGGCGACCATCCACCTTGTCACCGACCCGGGCCGGTTCGACGTGATCGTCACCGACAACCTCTTCGGCGACATCGTCACCGATCTCGCCGCGGCCGTCTGCGGCGGCATCGGCCTGGCCGCGAGCGGCAACATCGATGCGACGCGGACGAATCCGTCGATGTTCGAACCCGTGCACGGCAGCGCACCTGACATTGCAGGGCAGGGCGTCGCCGACCCGACCGCGGCGATCATGTCGGTCGCGCTGCTGCTGTCCCACGTCGGTGAGGACGACGCAGCGGCCCGCGTCGACAAGGCCGTCGAACACCACCTGGCCACCCGTGGCGATGAGAAGCAGTCCACCACCGCGGTCGGCGACAGGATCGCAGCCAGCCTCTAGGTCTTGGCGGATCTGCGCGAGCGCTCGTGCACCGATTCAACGGTGTACAGATGCGGGTCAAAGCTGATTGCCAGCGCAGCCGCGTCGGACATGTGTTGCTGCGTCGTCGGGTTGGCCAGCATCGCGCTGTAGGCCTCTGCGCTGTCCCATTGCGCGTAGTTGACGACGCGGGTGCCGTCGATGCTCAAGTGGATATTGGCCGACCGAAACCCAGGCTGGTGCCGCATGACTTTCTCGGTCGCGGTGTGCAACAGCGCAGCCAGGTCCGCCGCGCGATCTGGCGCGACGGTGAAGACGTTTATCAAGGTGGCGTATCCGCTGTTCTGCTCGATGGTCGCCATCTCTACCTCCGTGTCAGGTTCCTTACATCCTTACCATAGCACCAATGTAAGGTTCCTGTCATGGGCGAATCGGAAACAGAGCGTGCGGTCGGCTATCTGGTCAAGCGTGTGCAGCAGTCGTTGCGACGCCGCAGCGACGCCACGTTGCGGTCGACAGGTCTGTCGATGGCGCAGTATGCCGTTCTGCGCGCCCTCGCAGACCATCCCGATGCGTCGGCATCGGACCTGTCGAGGCTGTGCTTCGTGACCAGGCAGTCGCTCCAGGATGTGCTGTCCGGCCTGCGATCCTGCGGCCTCGTCTCGGAATCCGGTCGACCAGCGCGGGGGCGTGCCCGCTCCCTGGAGTTGACGGCCGTTGGCGCCAAGCGACTTGCGGCAGCGCACGCCGCGGTCATGGGTGTCGAGTCAGCGATGACCGACGGCATCTCTGCAAGCGCGCGGCGCCAACTCGTCGCGGCGCTCACCCGGTGCGCCGAAAACCTCGAAGCAGGGTGAAAACGGCGCAGACTCGTCTCCTTGCTTATAGGAGGCCGTGATGCGTGCCCCAGTGGTGCTTGACGGCGCCCTGCGTCCCTGTGCCCGAGGAGGACACAAATGCGTTCGACGCCGGTGCCTGACCTCGCGTCGACGCCGAGGTGGCCCGTGTCGACCGGGCCGTTTTTGCATTGAAACCGCCGGTTGGCCCAGACTTGGCGGTCGAACCGGTCGACGACTTCGAAGTGATTACTGTCAAGGCCCCGGTGCCTGCGGTGTGGCTGCCGGTCGGCACGGCCTTGGCCGAATTCCGAACCAAGTGTCGGCTCGCTGTGTCAGATGACCAGTGATTGGTCGATGTAGTGCTGGACGTCCCCGATGTCGCCGGTGCGGCCGCCGCCGCGGGCGCTGCTGCGACGGCGAGTGTGACGCCAATTCCTGCGGAAGCTAATCCAATTGCGAGAAGCGGACGAACTGACACGGCCATCCCTTTCTTTACCTTCACGTTAAATATCCCAGCGGCGCCATGACTTTAGTGCAGTAGCCCAAAACGGCAATGTGTAATCGTTTATGCCCTGACGGATGAATCCGTTATCCCCAGCGGACCCTCAGGCAGGGCGCCGCTTGGCGGCGAACTGCGTCGTGACCACGCGAATTCTGGAAATCGACCGGTCGACACGAGATGTCGCTGTGCACCGCCGCAATGAATCAACCTGACCGCTGGGCTACCGGGTCGGCATCGACGGGAACCAGCGGCAACGCGATGAGCGGAAACAGCGCGCACACCGCGAACGCGACGGGGTAGCCTGCGGCTCCGATCAAACCGCCGAACAGTGGCGGCGCGACGCCGGCCGTCAACAACTGGCTCGTATTCTGTGTGCCCAGCGCGCGGCCGCTCCAGAACGGCCCTGCGATCTCGGCGATCGCGGTGAACGCTAATCCGTTGTCGGACACCGTGATCACCGACGCGATCACCATCACCGCCACGCTGACGGGGGATCCGAGCCAGTCGGTCAACGCCAGCAGTCCCATCGCGGCGGCGGCCGCCAGCGCGATGGTGCGGATGGGTCGCAGTCGCGAACCCGCGATGTCGGACCAGCGCCCCGCAGCGATTCGTCCACCGGCGCCCAATACCTGTGCGGCCGTCACCATTGCGCCCGCCGATGCCGCCGACCAACCGCGATCGCTCATCAGCCACACCAGCGTGAACGTCCACACCACGGCCTGGGGAACCACCAGCAAGACCGACACGGCATGGATGCGCCACAACGCCGACGATCCGCGGTACGGATTGGCCAGGTCGGCTTCGGCGGCCTCGTGACGCGGCGGCCGCGGCGGGTCGATCACCGCGACCGCGCACACCACCGCGGACACCGCGCAGACCACCGCGGGGAACAAAAGGGCAACCGCGACGCCGTGGCTTTCTGCCAGCCGCGGAATCACCAAGGCACCCAATCCGACTCCCAGCGGCTGCGCGGTCTGCCGAATGCCCATCACCAGGCCGCGCTTCTCCGGCGGAAACCATCCGACCACCAGTCGGCCGCTGGCCGAGTTGCTGCTGGCCGCCGCCATGCCGCCAAGCAGCAGGAAAGCGCCGATGCCGACGAGCGACTGCATCGACGCCGCTGCGAACGCCGCTGCCGCTGTCAGCGCCGAACCCAACGCCAGCACGATCCGCTCACCGATCCGGTCGACGATGTAGCCCCACGCGATCAGCGTCGCCACCATGCCGAAGCTGGCCATCGACGACAGCAGGCCTGCCTGCGCCAGATCCAGGCCGCGCTCGGTATGCAGCGTCGGGATGAGGAAGGCTGCGCCGTTGATGAAGACGTTCGCACACAGCGTCGCGGTCAGCGCGATGACCAACATCGACCAGCGACGCACCGAGCTGACCGATTCGATGGACACGCGACCATCGTCACACAGCAATCTCACGATGCTGAACTTAATTCCCATATAGTGAGAGACGTGCTGGCTGGGACTGGCCGCGGCCGGCGCGGTCACGGCCACTAGGCTGAGATCATGCGCCTTGGCCGAATCGCCAGTCCCGACGGGGTCGCCTTCGTCAGCGTCGAAGGGCCGCCCGATGATCCGGGTGCACTCGTCAGGGAGATCGCTGAGCATCCGTTCGGAACTCCCACCTTTACCGGCAGGCAGTGGCCACTGGCGGAGGTGCGGCTGCTGGCCCCAATTCTGGCGAGCAAGGTGGTCTGCGTCGGGAAGAACTATGCGGCACACGCCGCCGAGATGGGTGGTGAGGCGCCCCCCGACCCGGTGATCTTCTTGAAGCCCAACACGGCGATCGTCGGGCCCGGAGTGCCGATCCAGCTTCCGGCCGATGCAAACCCCGTGCACTTCGAGGGTGAGCTGGCCGCCGTCATCGGCCGGCCCTGCAAGGACGTCCCCGCCGCCCGCGTCGCCGAGAACATCCTCGGCTACACCGTCGCCAACGACGTGACCGCGCGTGATCAACAGAAAAAGGACGGCCAGTGGACCCGCGCCAAGGGCTACGACACGTTCTGCCCGGTCGGCCCGTGGATCGTCACCGACGTCGACCCGGCCGACCTCGCTATCCGCACCGAGGTGAACGGCGAGGCCAAGCAGCACAGCCGGACCTCGTTGATGATCCACGACGTCGGCGCGATCGTGGAGTGGATCTCGGCGGTGATGACGCTGCTACCCGGCGATCTGATCCTCACCGGCACACCTGAGGGGGTCGGGCCGATCGAGCACGGCGACACCGTCAGCATTACCATCGATGGCATCGGCACGTTGACCAATCCTGTTGTCCGCAAAGGAAAGTGATGACGGCTGCGCACGCGAGGAGCGAAAAGACGCTACGAGTTCGGTTCTGCCCGTCGCCGACCGGCACGCCACATGTTGGCCTGATTCGCACCGCATTGTTCAACTGGGCCTACGCCCGCCACGTCGGTGGGGCCTTTGTGTTCCGGCTGGAAGACACCGACGCCGAACGCGACAGCGAGGAAAGCTATCTGGCGCTGCTGGACGCGCTCAGCTGGCTCGGGCTGAATTACGATGAGGGTCCCGACATCGGAGGGCCGTACGCGCCCTACCGGCAGTCCGAGCGCGGCGAGATCTATCGCGATGTGCTGCAGCGGTTGCTGGATACCGGCGAGGCGTATGAAGCGTTCTCGACGCCGGAGGAAGTCGAGGCGCGCCACGTCGCCGCTGGCCGAAATCCCAAGCTGGGCTACGACAACTTCGACCGCGACCTCACCGACGAGCTGCGCGCTGCGTTCCGTGCCGACGGGCGCAAGCCGGTGTTGCGGTTGCGGATGCCCGACGAGGACCTCACCTGGCACGACCTGGTCCGGGGTCAGACCACCTTCGCCGCGGGCACCGTCCCTGACTTCGCTCTCACCCGCGCCAGCGGAGACCCGTTGTACACCTTGGTGAATCCGGTTGACGACGCCCTGATGAAGATCACCCACGTGCTTCGTGGCGAGGACATCCTGCCGTCGACCCCGCGTCAGATCGCACTGTACAAAGCGCTGATCCGCCTTGGCTTGGCCGAGCGGGTGCCCGAGTTCGCGCACCTGCCAAGCGTTCTGGGCGACGGCAACAAGAAACTGTCCAAAAGGGACCCGCAGTCGAATCTGTTCCTGCACCGCGAGCGCGGCTTCATCCCCGAGGGACTGCTGAATTACCTGGCTCTGCTCGGCTGGGGCATCGCCGAGGATCGCGATGTGTTCAGCCTAGACGAGATGGTCGCCACCTTCGACGTCGTCGACGTCAACTCCAACCCCGCCCGCTTCGATCAGAAGAAGGCCGACGCGCTCAACGCCGAACACATCCGGCTGCTGAGCAACGAGGACTTCACCGAACGGCTGCGCGGGTACTTCGCCGCCCACGGATACGACACCGGGCTCGACGACAGGCAATTCGCGGAGGCGGCCCGACTAATACAGACCCGCATCGTCGTGCTTGGTGACGCATGGGAGTTGCTGAAGTTCCTCAACGACAGCGAGTTCACGCTTGACGAGAAGGCGGCCGCAAAGGAACTGCGTGGCGAAGCGGCCCCGGTACTCGACGCCGCCCTCGCCGCGCTCGTCGGTGTCGGGGAGTGGACCACTGCCAAGATCGAGGTAGCGCTGCGGGTCGCGTTGTTGGAGAACCTGGCGCTCAAGCCGCGCAAGGCGTTCGGCCCGATCCGGGTCGCCGCCACCGGCTCGTCGATCAGTCCGCCGCTGTTCGAGTCGCTGGAGCTGCTCGGCCGTGACCGCAGTCTTGGCCGGCTGCGCGCGGGGCGGGACCTCGCTGCGTCGGCCGCTGCGGTGACCGAGGCGTGAGAAGGCACCCGCGAATCTTTGGTAGTCTGCTCGTCGGCCCGATACAGCAGGCGGCGGGAACATCCCATCGCGTGGCGGCGCCGAATAAGGCCTGTGACCTGCGGTTATAGGCAGCCAATGGGGTATGGTGTAATTGGCAACACAGCTGATTCTGGTTAAGCCATTCTAGGTTCGAGTCCTGGTACCCCAGCGACAAGCGCTCGCGCGAGGAGCCATCCAGTAGCGACAAGCGCTCGCGCGAGGAGCCATCCAGTAGCGACAAGCGCTCGCGCGAGGAGCCATCCAGTAGCGACA
>JAOPVX010000172.1 GCA_025965975.1 Mycobacterium sp.
TCGACCTGCGCCGACGTGCGACGCGCCAGGCCCCGCCCCGCCACGATCACCAGGACCGTGATCGCGAGCGGCAGTACCGGGGCATAGCTGCGTGCGTGCAGGAAGAGCAGTCCGCCGCCAACGGCGCCCGCGATCAACCCGGCCAGTACGCCGGCGAGGCGCGGCATCTCGGCCCTCGACCGAGATCCGGCGAACGTACCGGCGAATGCGACCAGCGTGAACGTCCCAGCTGTGGTGAACACGCCTTGCACACCGAGTGATCGAACGGCCGCGGTCTGGATCCCCATGGCCAGCGAGAACAAGATGATGAGCACGTCGCAAACTGTCGTCGGGGGATGTCCGCCGGCTGCCAACCACACGACTAGGAAAGCACCCTCGGCGGTCGCGATGAGGACGAGCGATACCGTCATTGCCGGGGGCCACGGACCAGATTTGCGCGAGTGTTGCGTCGCGATCCGTAGACCGAGGTAGGACCCCGCGGCGAACATGGCGATCGCGAAGATCACGGGTACGACGTCGGGCCCCTCAATCTCGGCGATTCCGAATCCCAAGAAAACGATGTTGCCGGTCATGAACGCCGAGAAGATCTTTCCCAGGCCGAAGTAGCTGATGGCGTCGACGGCTCCCGAGGCGACTGTCAACGCCACGAGCAACACGTCGCGCAGCGCTTGGCGATCTGCCAATGTTTCGGGCTCGGTGTTCGTCGCGAACTTCTCGCTCACATCTAGCGCGGTCTTCCTCATCGTTTTGCTCAGTTCCTCGTGCGTTCAACGTCAGAAGCCTTCTGGCTCAGGTGGTCATCTCCCAGAGCCGGTGCGGACATTCCGAAGGCTTCTAGTGCGGCGCACCGGCTATCGGTTGTTAGTCCCTGGCAGCAGAGTGCCCCTTTGGCGGCGCCCAGTCATCACCGCTGACGCCAGTTTGGGTCCCAGGTTGGCTGGAATATGTCCGTACCTGCCAGCACCGGTGCGAGTACCCGGTGGGCATACCGGCTGGCGGGGGTACGCAAAGTCGTGGCAGCGGTGATGGCAGCGGTTTGTTGCAGCGGGATGTTGAAAGTGGCCCACCGCCACGACAGGGCGCGTGGCGCCGACACTTCCGACGTCGTGAGCGTTAACCAGATCGGCAGGCGAGAGGAACCGACAACCGATGTCTGCGACGAGCACACCTGATATGACTGAGACAGTTGGTAGGCAATCGTGAGCGCCGACAGCCAAGTTCTCACCCGACGCGAGCCATTCGCCGCGAAAGTGCCTGACATAACCGCGTCGTTCTGGGTTTTGAAGCTGACCACGACCGCAATGGGCGAGGCGGCATCGGATTACCTGCTCAACACCATCGGCTTCGTGGGCCTTGGCATCGGCCTAGCAGGCTTCGCATTCGCGCTGCTCGTTCAGTTTCGGACGCGGCGCTACAACGTGTTTGCCTACTGGGCGGCGGTGATGATGGTCGCGGTGTTCGGCACCATGGCCGCAGACGTCGTGCACCACCATCTTGGTGTCTCCTTCGGGATGTCCACCCTGTTCTGCGCCGTTGCGGTCGCGGCGACCTTCTGGGCTTGGCATCACAGTGAAAACACACTGTCGATACACAGCATCACCACCCGACGCCGCGAAGTGTTCTATTGGCTGACAGTGTCGTTCACCTTCGCCCTCGGAACCGCCGCCGGCGACCTGACGGCCAGCCAGCTGCACTTCGGGCTCGCCGGATCGATCGTACTGTTCGCAATCATCATCGCCGTGCCCGCCTTGGGCTGCTGGCGTTTTCGCCTGAACAGCGTCCTCGCCTTCTGGTGGGCCTACATCGTCACCCGACCGCTCGGCGCATCCGTCGCGGACTGGGTGAGTAAGCCCACCAAGATCGGCGGCCTTGACTACGGCGACGGCCCCGTCGCCGCGGTTCTATTGATGATCGCCCTGACCCTGGTAGCAGTTGCAGCGGTCACGCGCACCAACAAGACGAGCCCTGCTCCGGAGAATGCGGCTCTTCAATTTTAACGGGGAAGTTGTGCGTCAGATCGTCCAGCGAAGCAAGGAGCTGCGCGTCGTGCAACCGGGCTGGGCACACCTATGTCGAAATGGGCATTGATTGGCACGCTGGCCTATCAGCCGCGGCCAGAGCCCTCGATTTTGAGTGCCCGGCAGACCGCACCAAGGCCAGGCGTTCAGATCCTCGAACCTCGCTTGGCCGCTGTCGCCTGCCAGGGTGATGGGACCACCGGTTTGCCATGAGTATGGGACCGGTTAGTTCCGATCGCGGGCCGTGTGGAGATGGTGACCGACGGCGGTGCGCTGGTCAATTCGGCTGGTCCGAATTAGCCGGCTTGTGGAGGGTGGGTTTCTGTCGCTGTCGGTACGATTCGCCCTCGACGACGAGTTCGAACTTCGTCGCAACATCGTGCACGACATCCGGCCGTGGACTCAATGCCCGCAATTCGTCATAGGCCGCCAGATATGTGCGCCGCGCCTCCGCGCTCCTGAACCCACCGTCAGACAAGCTCAACAAGGAACCCCTCTACTCAGATCGGACCGACGAGCGCGCGCAACTGTCTCGCGAGCGCCGTCTCAGCGTTATTGTGCTTCAATTCCGTTCCGGCTCAACGGCTAGTCTCGATGCGGCCGGCGAGGACTGCAGTCCATTCGGTGAGGTAGCCATCGTCGGGGATTCGTAGTTGAGGCTCACGGAAGATCCCGGTCGCGAAGCGTGCGCCGAGCAGGCCGTTGACACCCAACGCCGCCAGCACTGTGCAATCGTGTTTTTTCATTGCCGGTGCCCATGCTCGGATCCAGTCGGCGAGTTCGGCGGTGAGTCCGTCGATGAGTGCGGCGTAGGCGGTGTCGAGGCGGGGGGACAGACCGGTGGGTGTGCGGGCGGCGATCTGAAGTAGTTCGAGTTCCTGATCGATGACGGTGAGCAGGTAGCGCCCGAGGACGGTCAGTTCCGCGTGTAGGTCATCGAGCCCGGCGAAGAGTGCGCGAATGTCGTGCATGGCGCTTCGGCGGTCGAGTTGGCGGTCGATGCCGGCATCGAGGAGTGCTTCCTTGGATGGGAAGTGGCGGTAGAGGGCGCCCGATCCGGGTGACAGGCCGGCCGCGGCTTCGATTTGGGAGACGCTGGTGGCCTCGAAACCCTTAGTGCTAAACAGCCGCATCGCCTCGGTCACGATCCGTTCACGTGTGGGAGGGGGCGCCATCTCGTTGACTCCTTGCAAGTGATCACTTGCGGTGTGTACGAGTCCACTTTACAACGTGGGTCCGCCGACGGGAGTGATTCGATGCCGAACCAGGACAGCCACGTTCCACGCGGGCGGGCCCGGCGCACGATGCCGCTGGCCGGGTTCACCGCGCGCGCAACAGCAGGCCGACTGGTCGCCGGCATACGGGAGAAGGCGGGTGACGACGGCGCGGTCGGGCGGTTTCACGAACGCACCGCCGAGCGCTACGCCGAGTTGCTCGGCCACTCCAAGGGCGCGCTGATGAAGATCGGGCAGTTGATCTCGACGATCGACATGGGCGGTGTGGGAACGGGCGGTTTCGCGCCGTATCAGAAGGCGTTGATCCGGCTGCAATCCGACGCGCCACCGATGGCACCCACGCTGGTGCACGAGGTGCACTGCGCTCCGGGGTTACCGCGATGGGAGCATCCGGTTGACTGGTACCCCCAGGGGGTATAGCTTGGCCGCAGGGCGACCGGCGAGCATTCGTCACGGTTCCGTCGCCGCTGATCGGAACCTACACGCGGAGAGGTGGTGTCATGATCAGCGCAATCGGGCACGCGTTGGCCCTGGCGGGGTCAATGACCTGGGAGATCCTCTGGGCGCTGATCCTGGGGTTCGCGCTATCGGCGGTGGTGCAGGCGGTGGTCCGGAAATCGACGATCGTGGGCCTGATGGGTGATGACCGGCCCCGCACCCTGGCCATCGCGGCGGCGCTGGGTGCGGCATCCTCGTCGTGCTCGTATGCCGCGGTCGCGTTGGCGCGCGCATTGATCCGCAAGGGCGCCAACTTCACCGCGGCGATGGCGTTCGAGATCGGCTCAACCAACCTGGTCGTGGAGCTCGGCGTCATCCTCGCGTTGTTGATGGGCTGGCAGTTCACCGCCGCAGAATTCGTCGGCGGCCCGATCATGATCGTGGTGCTGGCGGTGCTGTTCCGGGTCTTCGTCCGCTCACGCACCATCGAAGCGGCCCGCGCGCAGGCCGAACGGGGGATCGCCGGATCGATGGAGGGCCACGCCGCCATGGACATGTCCGTGCCGGGCGAGGGTCCGTTTTGGCGGCGTCTGCTATCCCGGCAGGGTTTCACTTCGGTGTCGCATGTGTTCGTGATGGAGTGGGCAGCGATCCTGCGTGACCTCGTCCTGGGCCTGTTGATCGCCGGCGCGATCGCGGCATGGGTGCCGAACTCGTTCTGGCAGAACTTCTTCCTCACCGACCACCCTGTCCTGTCGGCGGTGTGGGGTCCGATCGTCGGACCCATCGTGTCGATCGCGTCGTTTGTCTGCTCGATCGGCAACGTGCCGCTGGCCGCGGTGCTGTGGAACGGCGGCATCAGCTTCGGCGGGGTCATCGCGTTCATCTACGCGGACCTGCTGATCCTGCCGATCCTGAACATCTATCGCAAGTACTACGGCGTCAAGATGATGCTGACATTGCTCGTCACCTTCTATATCTCGATGGTGTGCGCCGGGTATGTCGTCGAATTGCTGTTCGGCGCAGCCGGTCTCATTCCGAGTGAACGCACCGCCATGGTGATGGAGGCCGGTATTTCGTGGAACTACACCACCTGGCTCAACATCGCCTTGCTCTTACTCGCCGCGGTGCTCGTGGTCCGGTTCCTGCGTACCGGCGGCATCTCGATGCTGCGTATGATGGGCGGCTCGCCTGACACCGATGACGACGGCACGCACGATCACGGGCATCATCAAGACCACGGTGGCGATCACAATCGCGGTGCGAATGCGCCATCAGGCAACCTGAAGCAACCCGAGGCCGGATGAACACGAAACGCCCTATCTCGGCGACGGACAGATGGTCGAAGCGCCCAATACCGGCGCATTCGTGAAGATCTCCCCGGTGCGGACCCGCGGCATGACCCCCTACGTCACCACCCTCATCGAATACCGACCCGACACACCCGATCGACATCGAGGAGAGCCCTGCGTATCCCGCAAACGGTGCGCAGCACGCCACACACGTCCGGAATGGAAATGCGGACGCAGATTGGGCGCACAATGGACCGCGGAGCCACGATGACCGAATCGCCCGTTGACCCCATCCGCCTGAGCCGGCGATCGTTTGTCGCCACCACCATTGCCGGCGGGTTGACGGTGGTCGCGGCCTGCGGTCGGTCGAGCAACCCCCAACCGCCACTCGATGCCCCCATTGCTGCTGCCGAAGCGGCGCGTCCGCACACCGGACGCACAGTCACCGCATCGTTGACAGCCCAAGCGGAAACCATCGACCTGGGTGGCACTTTGGCGCGCACCCTCGCGTACGGCACGGGCATCCCCGCGCCGCTGATCCGAGCCAACGTCGGCGATGAACTCGCCGTCACCGTCACCAACCGTCTCGACCACCCCACATCCGTGCACTGGCACGGCATCGCGCTGCGCAACGACATGGACGGCGCCGCCCCCGCCACCCCCAACATCGACGCCGGCCGCGACTTCACCTACCGGTTCTCGGTGCCCCATCCGGGCACCTACTGGGCGCACCCACATACCGGTCTGGACGCCGACTTCGGGCTGTATCTGCCTGTGGTTGTGGATGATCCGGCCGAACCCGGTCGCTACGATGCCGAATGGATCGTCGTTCTCGACGACTGGACCGACGGCATCGGCAAAACTCCGCAACAGCTCTACGACGACTTGCGTGGAACAGGTATGCCCGCCCACGACAACATGCCCGGAATGAGTCGGATGCCCAGCATGCACGGGGTCGGGACCAGTGCCCTGCTCGGCGGGGACGCCGGCGACATCAGCTACCCGTACTACCTGATCAATGGGCGCATCCCCGCGGCGCCCACCACCTTCGCCGCTAAGCCCGGGCAACGCATCCGGATCCGGATCATCAACGCCGGCTCCGACACCGCCTTCCGTGTCGCACTCGCCGGGCACACCATGACCGTCACCCACACCGACGGCTACCCGGTGCAACCCACCGACGTCGACGCCCTGCTGCTGGGGATGGGCGAACGCTACGACGTCACCGTCACCGCAGGCGACGGGGTCTTCCCCCTGGTGGCCGTGGCCGAAGGGAAAAACGCGCTAGCAAGAGCGGTGTTGTCCACCGGCGCCGGCACCGCACCCGACCCGGGGTTTCAGCCTCCCGAACTTAACGGACGACTGGGCACTGCCGATATCTTCACCGCCACGCCGGCCGACGATCTGGGATCAGCCAAACCCGACACCGCCCTGACGGCTGAGTTGTCCGGCGCCATGATGCCCTACGACTGGAAAATCAACGGCCGCGCCTTCCCCGACGACCAGCCGCTGCCGATCCGGCAGGGACAACGGGCGACACTCACGTTCAACAACACCACAATGATGTGGCACCCAATGCACTTACACGGCCACACCTTCCAGGTGATCAAGCCCGATGGCAGCCCAGGCCCGCGCAAAGACACCGCCATCGTGTTGCCCAAACAGAAAGTCACCGTTGCCCTGATCGCCGACAATCCCGGCATCTGGATGATGCACTGCCACAACACCTATCACCAAGAAGCCGGCATGATGACCAGCCTCAACTACACCACTTGACATAGCACACACCAGTGTCAACGCGGCTGCACCATTCCGCTCGGCGTGACGGAAATTTCGGTGCCCGCAATGGTGCGCCGGCGCTCTCCGGTACAGCGTCAACGGCCCTGAACTGCCGGCGACTTCCATAGCGACCTGTCCCACCGAGATGTCACATATCACGCGCGTATGCCATCTCAGTGGGAATATGACACGAAATTTGGGACCCTACAGCGATCTTCTCGCTGCTGTGGCTTCTCAAATTTCGTGTCATATGGCGATCTCTGACCTGCTGCGATGCCCGTTGTCTCACACGATGTCATCTGGCTTCTGTCTCAGATTCGTGTCATTTCTTCAGAACTAGCCAAACCTGCACGTGCGACGGCTACACCAGCTGTTCATGTCGGCGCGCTCGCGCTTGCAGTAGCGGAACCGTTTTCCTCACTGTGACGGTACGCGCGGCCCGCTGTCGGAAGCCGACCTCGATCGCGGGAAAACATGGTCGCAGTCACTGATGGTGACATTACTCGCGCCGTTGCTGCGCGGTCAGCAGACGCCGTGGGCAGGGCCGCTGGGTTATCGGGATACCGCCCTGTACGCCAACTTCTGGAAGATCGTGGCGCACTACGGGATCAGCGCGATGAGCGCGGTGCCCACTGTTTACGCCGCGCTGACCCAATGTCCGGTCGACGCCGACATCTCCAGCCTGCGGTCCGCTATCGTCGGCGCCTCGCCCCTGCCACCATCTGTGCGCAAGGATTTCGAATCACACACCGGCATCGCGCTGTGCGAGGGCTATGGGCCAAACTTAAGCCACCGCGGCCAGTGCGCGCAGCTTCCCTGACTTGCCGCGCCCGGGCTCCGTAGGCCAGCGGCTGCCGTATCAAAGGGCAAAGACGATCAGCATCGACGACAACGGCCGCTGGCACGACCTAGCGGTCGGTGAAGTCGGAC
The DNA here is from genome assembly GCA_025965975.1 of Mycobacterium sp. Lineage (GTDB taxonomy): Bacteria > Actinomycetota > Actinomycetes > Mycobacteriales > Mycobacteriaceae > Mycobacterium. Next base: position 7,693 of record JAOPVX010000172.1, read on the forward strand.
ATCTCGTCATCAGTGGACCCACCGTCTTCCCTGGCTATGTGATGAACCGAGGCAGCGACGGTTTCGTCCTCGACGGGAATGGCAAATTCGTTGACGGCTGGCTGGACACAGGCGATCTGGCGTGGATCGACCATGAGGACTTCGTGCGCCTTACGGGGCGGGCCAAAGACCTGATCATCCGCGGCGGCCACAACATCGACCCGGCGATGATCGAAGACGCCCTGCTGGCGCATCCCGAATTGACGGGCGCGGCGGCGGTCGGCCGCCCGGACGAACACGCCGGCGAAGTACCGGTCGCGTACGTGAAGGTGGTCGCCGGTGCGCCAGCCACGGCGCATGAGTTACAGGCATGGGCCCCGGGGGCCGAGTCCTGTTCGACAGCATGAGCATGAGTGACGACCTCGCTGATTGTCGCGACATTGTGACAGCAGCCACGAGGATTGGAGACACTCCTCCTGGCGCTCTGCCACGATAGCCGGAAATGTGCTAGCTAACAATATATAACTTGACCGATGTCACTTTACTGCTTACGCTCCTCCCCGACTAGATGACGCCGTCACCGCGCAGGGACGCGGTGCTCCCCGGAGCAAGGGCCGATGTCATGGGGAGCGTCGCCATGTCGGATCTACCGTCGCTACCCCGAGCTGATACCGGAGGACATTTGTGAGTCTTCAACTGTCAGGCGAGCAGCGCGCCATGGTTGACGCCGTGGGTGACTTCTGCGCCAAAGGAATTCGGAATGCGGGCCCAACGGATGGCCCTCACCGAGGGCGGTGCGAATCCCCATAATCGCGACGTCGCCGCGAAGATGGGGTCATTGGGTTGGCTGGGCCTGTCGATTCCCGAGAGCTGTGGCGGTTCGGGTGGCGGCCTGTTCGAGGCCTGCCTGTTTGTGGAAGCGCTGTCCCATGGGCGGGCGCCGCTCAGTAGCTATCCGGTCACCTTGATCGTCGCCCACACGTACCTCAAGTTCGCCAGCGAACCAATCAAACAGCAGGTGCTCGGCGGAGTTGTCGCCGGCGCGGTCACGTCGATTGCAATGTCTGAACCCGGATCGGGTTCAGATGTCGCGTCGCTGCGGTGCAAGGCGGTCAAGACGGACGGTGCTCATCTGCTCAACGGCCAGAAAACATGGTGTTCCAACGCGCACCTGGCCGACTACATCATTGTCGTTGCGCGCACAAGCAGCGGCGGCTCTAGACATGATGGCATCTCGATGGTCGAGGACTGGGCGAGGGCCTTCAGGTCGGCCATGTCCGTGCGGTTACTGGTAGTGGTTCGGCCACCCTCTTGCGCAAACATGCTGGGCAGACTCCTCGTTGAGCTCGAGTAGGAAATGCACTGTCCACGATTCAGCAAGGAGAAACCGATGGTCTCTAGCGACGAACGTTTTGACCCGCGGGAGATGCACATGGTGCACGCCATGCTGCGCCGCGAGTTCGCACTGGCCCCGGCAGCGATCCGGACAGTTGCCGCCGGGTCCGGCGACCGTGCGGGCGTTGTTGCCCACCATCTGAATGTGATCACGACGGTCCTTGATCACCACCATCAGGCCGAGGACGACTACGTGTGGCCATTGTTGACCCGTCGCTGCCCAGATGCGGCCGCGGCGATGGTAGAGCTTATGCAGACGCAGCACCGTCGGCTAGCCGTCCTCGTGGGCGCCGTCAATACGGTGCTGTCGAGCTGGACGGCTGGCCCCAGCGCGGAAGCGGTGGCAGCCCTCGCTGATTCGGTGGATCGGCTGCTTCCGGTCCTCAACGACCACCTCCGCGTGGAGGAAGAGTGCGTCGTGCCGCTGATGGCGCATTACATCACCGCAGCCGAGTGGAACGCCATGGTGGCGCAAGGAGCTGCCCAAGCCGACCCCGGCGGGTTGCTGCTGGCATTCGGCATGCTGATCTACGAGGGCGACCCCGACTTGGTGGACACCGCGATTGCCAACATGGCCGAAGATGCGCGTCCGGTGATCCGCGAACAGGCGGCACACGCCTTCGCAGAGCATTCACGGCGGGTTCACGGCACCCCCACCCCTGTCCTCAGCACCGATCTGTGATGGGCGGGTTGTGACGATGACTGATTACGGCCACCCGCTCTTGTTCGGAACGCTCCTGGAACCGCCCGCCGGTCGCCCCCTGGAGGTGCTGCGGTTAGCCGAGGTCACCGAGCGTGCGGAATTGGATCTGGTGAGCCTGTCCGATCACCCTTACTGGCCGAACCGACTGGACACTCTTGCGCTGCTGGCGGCCATCTGTGCTGCCACCGACCGGGTGCAGGTGGTGTCTAATCTGGCGAACTTGCCGTTGCGTCCGCCAACCGTGTTGGCCCGTGCCGCAGCGACGCTGGATCTGCTCAGTGGCGGGCGATTTGAGCTCGGCATCGGTGCGGGCGCCCAGCAGATGTGGGACGAGATCGTCGCAGAGGGCGGTCCGCCCCGCACCGCCGGCGAATCGGTCGACGCGCTCGACGAAGCCATACAGATCATCCGCGCTCTATGGTCCCAGAACGAGCCGGTGCATTTTCACGGCGCTCATTACCGCCTTGACGGCGCCGCGCCGGGACCGCGACCGTCCCATGACATCAGTGTGTGGTTGGGCGCCTACCAACCCAGGATGTTGCGGCTGGTGGGCCGTCGTGGTGACGTGTGGATCCCGAGTTCCCCCTTCCTGGGGCCCGATCAGCTTTCCGCAGCGAACAAGATCATTGATGAGGCTGCGTTAACAGCCGGACGCGCTTCGGCATCGGTACGACGCGCCTACAACATCGCCGGCGACTTCACCTCCGCCGGAGAGGGTTTTCTGCAAGGCCCCCCGACAAGATGGGCTGAGCAGCTCGCTGACCTCGCCGTCACCGAGGGCGTCAGCCTTTTCATCCTCTACCGTGTCGAATCCCCAGACGTCATCGAAAGATTCGCCGCTGAGGTGGTGCCGGCGGTTCGCGAGCAGGTCACCGCAGAGCGCCCGAAATAGCTTGGCGCACTCGCCACGCAGGCTCGCAACCCATCACATGTGGGATGAGTATGCGTCCTAGTCGACGCGCACTTGTGACGAACCGCCGAGCCATTGATCCGGTGATCCATTGAAGGAGAAAACCTTATGTCCACGACGTTCGTCCTCGTTCACGGTGCCTGCCACGGCGGCTGGTCGTGGCGCCCGGTTGTTGAGCGCCTCCGCGCCCGCGGCCACGCCGTCTACACACCCACTCTCCCCGGTTTGAACCCCGGCGCCGGCGAGCCGATATCCACCTGTCCGACACCGTCGATTATCTCGTCGACTACGTCGAAGGCCATGAAGTGGCCGACATCGTCCTCGTCGGACACAGCTGGGGCGGCTTTCCCGTCTCAGGGGCCGCCATCCGGCTCGCTACCCGCATATCGCGCCTGGTGTACTGGAGCGCCTTCGTCCCGCTCAGCGGCGAATCCATGATCGACCTGTGCCCACCCGCCTCTGGGGAGATGTTCCGCGCGGACGCCGCCACATCCCACGACAACTCCGTCAAGTTCCCATTTGACATCTTCGCCTCGACATTCATGCAGGACGCCTCTCCCGAAACACAACACATCGTCTACCCGCTGCTCGAACGCCACCCGTTCCACACCATGAACGAGTCACTCGAACTCGAAGAATTGCAGCGGCTGCAACTGCCATCGAGTTACGTGATGTCCAGAGACGACCTCGCCCTACCGCCAGGAGAATTCGGGTGGGCACCCCGCTTCCCCGACCGGCTACCAGGCGCACCGCTGATCTACACGCCCGGAAGCCACGAATCCCAGCTGACCCAAGCCCCCGCACTTGCTGACGCACTCATCCGGGCGGCAACTGGCAGCGACACGGCTTGACCCGTCACGTGCAGGCAAGCGCGCGCAGCTTTGCCTCTGAAGGCGAGCCCGGATCGGCCCAGTAGGGTACGAGCAGGTGGCGGCTGTCTGGCAGGATCAGCTGCTGGTAGTGCAGATCCAGCGGACCGACCTGCGGGTGGTTGATCATCATGAGCCCTCGCGGGCTTCGCTTCACCTCGTGGCGCTCCCATAGCTGCCGGAATTGAGCACTTCCGACGCTCAGCTCGCCGACTAAATCAATCAGTTCTGGATCGTCACGGTCGGCGCCCAGCAGCGAGCGAAGGTAGGGCACCGTCTGGGTGGCCAGCTCGTCCCAGTTGCGAAAGAACGCCCGCATCTCCGGTTCGAAGAACAACGCACGCAGCGAGTTGTGTCCGGGACCGAACAGCGGCGAGAGTGCCAGCGCCAGCCCGTTGGCCGCCGCAACGGTCAGGGTATGGCTGCGGTAGACGAGCGCGGGCGTAAGCGGCCAGCTGTCGATCAGCTGCTGCACTGCGGGGTTGAGCTGGGGGCTGCGTTCGGGGTGCCGCCGCTGCTGACCGGATTCACGGCGGCCCGCCAGATCGCGCAAGTAGCGCGCAGCGTCGGGATCCAGTTGCAAGGCGCGAGCAATCCCGCGGATGACGGGCTCGGAGGGATGTCGATCACGGCCCTGCTCGAGGCGCTGGTAGTACGCGACGCTAATGCCGGCCAGCCGGGCGACCTCGTCACGCCGCAGACCCGCCACCCGCCGCCGCCCGTTCGTCGGTAACCCGACGTCTGCGGGCTGAACGGCCCTCCGGCGCACACGCAGGAACTGCGCGAGCGCGTGTGCATCCGACACGGTGGCGAGCCGACGGCGATCCTTGCTGTCCATCATGATCCTGCCTATCTCCGCCATAGACGGCCCTGATTGTCGGGCCGGCAACGGTGGGTTACTGATCGGTGGGAGCAATGGTCAACGCTGGCAGTCGCTATGCGGACCGTCGGCCTCGTTTCAAGAGGTTAGGGGGCGGCCGACCAGAAGCGGTACACCGCCGAGTACTGGATGGCCTGCTGCGACCCCTCCGTGCACGATCCGGCCGGTGCCACGCCACCCGAGGTCCGCAGCCGCTGAACGTATGTCACCTTGCTGAACATGCCCTGGCCCTGATTCTGATTGGCTTTGAGCAACAGTTCCGGTATGGCGC
>JAOPVX010000190.1 GCA_025965975.1 Mycobacterium sp.
ACCGCGTCTTCTACGAAGAGATCATTGGCCTGCCGCTGGTTGCCACCTGGACCGAAGTCGGGGAAATGGACGACGGCGAGCACTTGTTTTGTCACACCTTCTACGAGCTCGCCGACGGGAGCGCGCTCGCCTTCTTCCAGTTCGCAGACCAGGAGGATCAGGACCGGTTCGGCCCGGATCTGCCGCCATCGCCATTTCGGCACATCGCACTGGCAACGGACGCGATCACTCAATCCGCCATCGGCGAGCGAATTGCCGCGGCGGGCATCGTCGAGCCACGGACCTTCCTGATCGACCACGGGTACTGCATCTCGCTCTACATCACCGATCCGAACGGGCTACTCCTGGAGTTCGCGGTGGACTCCCCTGACGCGAACGCCAACAGCACGGCCCGCCGGGAATCAGCACACGCCGAGCTGGCGCGCTGGCTGGGCGGCGATCATGCGCCCAACAACGGTCTCCGGCATTGATCGTGCAGTAACCGGTGTCCCCGCAGGGGACACCCGGCCGGGCAGCACCGACCCCGATTACGCCTGTTCTGACAAGTCGAATCGTCGGTCTACGCGAGCGCGTTGATGGACGAGCCCTTCCGGCGAACATCCGCTGGATCGAGAGGAAGAAGTACTCATGCGTGTAGGCAACCTGGCTGGCCGTGCGACCCTGTTCACCCCCGATGGTGCAGTCGACATCGGGAAGGCCAGTGACGGCCAGTTCTCGGCGGATCCGCAGGAGGTGTGGTCGCGCTGGGCTGAATTCAGGGCATGGGCGGACAGCGACGCGGTGGCTGGCGCCGGCGTCGAACAGTTCGACCCCGATGAACTCGAGGCGCCGGTACCACGCCCGCCGCAGGTGTTCGCCGTCGCGCTCAACTATGCCGATCACGTCGCCGAGGCTGGAATCGAGCGCCCCAGTGCGCCCTCCGTCTTCACGAAATTCCCGTCATCGCTCACCGGGCCCTACGGTGAGATCGCCTTGGTCTCGGACAGTGTTGACTGGGAGGCCGAGTTGGTCGTGGTGGTGGGCCGCGGCGGACACCGCATTCCCGTTGCCGAGGCAGCCGAGCACATCGCCGGGATCACCGTGGGCCAGGACATCACCGAGCGAGTCATGCAGGTGGCCGGAGCGTTACCGCAGTTCGGGATGGCGAAGTCCCATCCGGGGTTCAGCCCGGTGGGCCCGTGGGTGGTCACTCTCGACGAATTCGATAACCCCTTCGACCTCGAGTTGGGTTGTGCCGTCGATGATGTCGCGGTCCAAGATGGCCGCACTCGGGATCTGATCTTCGGGGTTCCAGAGCTGATCGCCTACCTGTCGTCTGTGGTGACGTTGTTACCCGGGGATCTGATATTCACCGGCACGCCAGCGGGAGTGGGCGCGGGCCGCACACCACCGATGTTTCTGCACGCCGGTCAAGTGCTGCGGACCTGGATCAGCGGTATCGGTGAGATGCGACACCAGCTCGCCTGAGTTAGCCACTCGTGTGAGTTACCCAATGGAGACCCAATGGAGGAGGAATTCCAGTGAAAAGTCGTACCGGCATCATGGACAGGAACTGCCCAGGCACCACGGTGGGGGCAGGTCGGTGACCGTTACTCCTGCCCGGCGGTTGACCTTGTCCTTCGACAACGGCCCGCATCCGGAATTGACGCCGCGAGTCCTCGATATCCTGGCCGCGCATTCGGCCCGGGCCGTGTTCTTCATGATCGGCGCCCAGCTAGCGACGTCCTGGGGTCGTGAAGTCGCGCGACGGGTGATCGAGGCGGGCCATCGGATCGGGAACCATACGATGACCCACGGCGCGCCGTTGGGGCGGCGTCCCGACGCGGACGCCGTCGCCGAGATTCGCCTGGCCGACGAGGCGCTCGCCGAATTCGCCGGCGATCCTCCCCTCTTCCGGCCGAATGGAGAGGGCCGTCTCGGGCCACACGTATTCTGTCCGGCCGCGGTCGATTACCTCCAGGCGCACCAGCACACCGTGGTCACCTGGAACAGCGTTCCGCGGGACTGGGAGGCCCCCGCTGAAGCGTGGGTGCCCCGTGCGCTGGAAGCAATCGAGAACCAGCCCCACACCATGCTCGTCCTCCACGATGTGCTGCCCGCCACGGTCGACAGGCTCGGCTCCTTCCTCGACACCCTGCGCGACCGCGGCGTCGAACTGACCGACGACTTCCCGGCCGATTGTGTGGTGATCTCCGGCGGGCGTCGCCTGCCGGCGCTCGACGGGCTCGTCGGTGACGGTGCGGACACCGGAGCCCAGTCGTGAACGAGGCGGAGATCAGGGCCGCTGAGCAGGACTGTGCCCGGCTGATCACCGGGTACTGCCAGGCGGCCGACTGCGACGACGTCGGGGCGTTCGTTGCGCTATTCACCACCGACGCAGAGTGGAGCAGTCCAACCGGGATCGTGCGTGGACATGACCAGATGCGGGAGTATTTCGCGGTCCGCCCCGGCAATGTCGTGTCCGCGCACATCTGCAGCAACATCCTGGTCGAGGTGACCGGGGCAAACTCGGCGGAGGGACGCTCTCTGTCCACCGTGTACCGAGACGGCGCGGTGGATGGCGCTCCCGCCGTGTTAGCTCCACCGCTGGCCATCGCGGAAAACCAGGACCAGTTCGCACTCACCGAGCAAGGCTGGAAGATTCGCCGCCGCCAATCCCGGATCCTCTTCGCAAGACAGTGACCGCAAGCGGGGGGCTTGTTGCGGCGGAGCAGGGGCCCCGGCGCAGTGCTCCCACCGTGGCGGTCTCCCTCGGGATGTGTGAAGGGTCGAAGGAGTACCAGCGGCAATCGTCTTCGTGGGTCCTCATGTTGACCTCGTCGGCGGGCACGTGGTCATCGGCCAGGACGGCGCCGAGCTGTTCTGGAGCGCCGGGCCACATGGAGTCGCTGCCGGATCAACCTGGTCTGGACGGTTGCTCACATGGCTGCTGGCCCCAATGCGGCATGCTCCACCCGCGTATCTCACTGACGTGGCGGATCCTCAACGAGGGGCGTTGTCGTGACCGGGCACGTGCTGAAGATCGGCCAACAGATTTCGGTGCGGTCAAAGCGGGCGAAATGGCCGGGTTCGGCGCCGAGGTAGCGTTCGCGGATCGGCCCTTGGCCGCTGATGAGATGTTCGGTGACGTAGGTACCCAGCTCCGCGTAACTGCGATCGACACCGGTGTGCGAAGCCCCCTGGTGGGTCAGTATCGCGACTTCGGCGGCAGGAAGGACACGGGTACGCACAGGGGCCGGCGGGGGGATTGGGTCGTCGGTGGGGATGAACACACTGGCCTCGCCGCGGGAGTCGGTGAACAGTTCGCGTTCATAGAGTCCACCGGCCGGTCCGCTCGGGCGCGCTACTGATCGTCGGAGTACATCACTCAACTGGTCCGAGGCGGTGACGAACCATGTGCCGATGTCGTCGATGTCGACGGTGGACGTGATCGCCCACACCGCGGTCTGTGGTTCGAAGCGGAGTTCGACTTTGGTGTGCCGCCGCGCCCGGGAAAGAAGTTCGCCCAGCTCTCGGACCGTGTCCTTGGTGTGTTGTAGTTGCTCCTCCATGTGCCGCAGGTGCGCGGTGATTATCTCGTTACGCTCGCCGACGTCGTCGGTGCTCAGAAGCGCTTTGAGGTCGGGGATGGCCATGCCCAGGTACCGGAAGCGCCGAATGATGTGGGCGTGGTCGACTTGGCCGGTGTCATAGAACCGGTAACCGCTATGGGCGTCAATGTGTGCGGGCTCGAGCAGTCCAAGGTCGTGGTAGTGCCGAAGCGCCTTCTTGCTCAGATGGGTCATCACCGAGAAGTCACCGATTGATACGCGCGCACCCATGAACGACCACTCCTTCCTAACGGCCTCACCAGCTCGCCGGGGCGAGCACCGCGGTGTGAGCCCATCGTGGAGCCTCCCCGTGCGGGAAGGTCAACGCAACGGTCCGCGCGATCGAGGACGTGGGGTGGGGCGTCCGTGGTCAACAACACCGCCGCGCCCTCGGCTGCTCGCGCTGGGCAACCCAGGCCACAGCGTCGGCGAAGTCATCGCGCGCGACACGGTGGCGCGGCAGCCCCAACGGGCGGCACGCAAACGACCTGCCGGCATCTTGATGACTTCCGCGAGAAAGGTTGACCTTCCCCCTAGGGCAAGGCCGACTCTGCAGAACACGGCATGTGCCGCCAAGCCCACAGCCGCATCTGTGGGACCACAGTGGTTGTCGCACCAGCAGATCCCCACCACTACCCGCCGACCGCGCAGCAGGAGAAGAAGAACCATGAGCGATGCCGATTCACCGACAGGGCGGCGTGCGCTGGTCACCGGGGGAAGCAAGGGCATCGGCGCTGCGATCGTCCGCCGGTTAGCGTCGGCGGGCGCCCGCGTCGCGACCACCGCCCGTACAGCTGCGCCAACCGCTGCCGAACTGTTCATAGAAGCCGACATCAGTACCTACGACGGAGTGGACAAGACCGTCTCTGAAGTCCAAAGACACTTCGGCGGGATCGACATCGTGGTGCACAATGCCGGCGGGTACGACTTCGAACACGACGCCGCGCAGCACACCGACGCCCAATGGTTGCAGGTCCTGAACCTCAATCTACTGGCACCAGTCCGCATCGATCGCGCCCTCATACCCGGCCTCATCCAGCAAGGGGCGGGAAATATCGTGCACATCACCTCAATCGCCGCCCTGGTGCCAACCACCGGGCCGCTGCCCTACGCTGCGGCCAAGAGCGCGCTCCGCGCATATAGCAAAGGCCTATCGGCTGAACTCGGCCCCGCTGGAATCCGAGTGAACTCAGTGTTGCCCGGCTTCATCCACACCGAAGGCGCTCAACTTGTGCTCGACGCCATGACCGCGCGGACCGGCGGTGACGACCAGTCCGCCCGCAGCGAACTGATACGCCAGCTCGGTGGCGTCGTCCTCAACCGTGCCGGCCGCCCCGACGAGGTCGCCGAACTCGTCGCCTTCATCGTCTCCGATCGCGCCAGCTACATCACAGGAGCCGATTTCCATGTCGACGGCGGCACGATACGCACGGTATGAGCCGTGAGAAATCCGAGCCTGCGCCAATCCGATGATGCGTGCCCAGAACCAACCGCTAGCCGGCACGGCACCATCAGCGTGATCGAAATCCTTAACCAGCGGTACTACAACCCCACCGACCTGGCCATCGTGTCCGACTGTGCTGACTCGGCCATCGCGGTCTGGTCGGCGCCAGACCCGATCAACGACAGGGGGAGAGTTCGGGCCGCCGAATGCGGACCTCGCAAACGCGCCCATGACGCGACCAGGCAGACACTCGAAACCACAAGCCGGGACTCGCAAATAGTGCACGAGACCACCAGCACAGTCCACAATTTTCTGCTGTCAACCAATCTCAAGGAGCGGCACGTGAGTGAGAACATGAGCGACTTCCGAGCTCTGGATCCGTTCTTTCGGATCATCGAAGAAGGCCTCGCTGGACTGGTGGACGGTGATCACTTCTTCGACCTGCTCGCCGAAGACGTGGACTTCGACTTCATCATCACGGTTCCGAACTACCCGCGCCACGTCGTGGGCCGCGCCGACCTCATCGAACTCTACCGAGGCTACGGCGACACGTTCTTCCTCGACCGCTGCTACGACCTGCGTGTGCACCAGTCGCCGTCGACGTCGTCGGTGGTGCTCGAATACTCCTCCGAGGGAAGGGTCGTGGCCACCGGGCAGCCCTACGGCAACAGGTACATCTCGGTGGTCGTCATCAAGGACCGCAAGGTGAGCGAGTGGCGCGACTACCTCGACCCCCTACGCGTCTTCGCTGCGCTCGAGGGACGCTCCTTCGAACCGTAGGCCCGGCGCTGCGATTGGTTACCTGGAGACGAGGCGTTCGACGAGCGCTTGCCAGCTATCGGCGAGCCGATCGGCAGCCCCAGGAGGCGCAGCGGTCGGGGCCTCCGAGGTGGCGAGGTACAGCAGCATTGGGCCTTCTAGTGCCCCGGTGAGTTGGATGGCGAGGCTGTCCAGGTCGGGGAAGGCGACCTGGGCCTCGGCCAGCAGCGCGCGCAGGTGGACGCGGGAGATGGTGTCTTCGCCGGCCGGGACGGGCTGGTTGCGGTCGAGGGCGGCGCGTGCGATGACGTGGTGATCGAGCAGGAACGCTATTCGGGCCCGGCCGTAGGCGATGAGGCGCTGCACGGGGTCGGCGCCCGGCCCGAGGGGTGGAGGACCGCGGAGCACCTGCTCTTGAAAGTGTCGTTCGTCGGCGTCGAGCAGTGCCTGGAAGATGCCGGCGTGCGTGCCGAAGCGGCGGAAGACGGTGCCCTTGCCCAGGCCAGCCCGCTCGGCCAGGCCGTCCATCGTCACTCTGTTGACCCCGAGTTCCGCGAGCATCTCACGCGCCGTGCGCAGCAGCAGTTCGCGGTTGCGCACCGCGTCAGCGCGCTCGGGCCGCGGCTTTCCCGGGGGCACTACCGCTCGGTCCACCCCGTCAACTTACCGCGACGGAATAGTAAGCGGGGTAAAGTCCGTTTATGCTAGCGTCGAAATTCGGCACCCAGCGTTGGGTCCGCGGCGCGCAGACGCTCAGGTGACGGCTGAACGTCTGCGCCTTGCCTCAGAAGCTCCGTCACGAAAGACATCTCACGAAGTTAAGAGTCAAGCCGCGAGTCCGAGAGGGGGTGGAAAGGCCCGATGTTCGTTGTAGAGCTGGCCGGTTTGCAGGCAGTGGTGGAGTTGGCCGAGGAACTTGTTGAACAGGTGTCGTGGGGCTTGGTGGTTCCAGTCTCCGGCGGCGCGGCGGGCGTCGAAGTGGCGGCGCGCGCCGGGCGAGGCGCGCAGCGATGCCAGGGCCCAGATCGGCCCGACCGCGGCGAGGCGCCGATTCTTGATATGGCGGGGCCGTCTCGCTCAAGGCCGGGGTCGACGAGGCGATCGATGGCCTGGGCGACGCCAGCCCGGTCGAGCACGTTCTCGTGGTGCGCCGCACCGGGAGTGACGTTTCCTGGACCGATGGACGCGACCTGTGGTGGGAAGAGGCGGTCTCGTCAGCGTCGACCGAGCACACCCCGGAGGCGTTCGATTCCGAGCACCCCTGTTTCTGCTATACACCTCGGGCACCACCGGCAAGCCCAAGGGCATCATGCACACCTCGGGTGGATACCTCACCCAGGCGTCTTACACCCATCACACCGTGTTCGACATCAAGCCCGAGACCGACATCTATTGGTGCACCGCCGATATCGGCTGGGTCACCGGGCACACCTACATCGTCTACGGGCCGCTGTCCAATGGGGCCACCCAGGTGGTCTATGAGGGCACGCCCGACTCGCCCGACGAGCACCGGCACTTCCAGGTCATCGAAAAGTACCGCGTCACCGTCTATTACACCGCTCCCACACTGGTACGCACGTTCATGAAGTGGGGCCACCGTCGAGCGCCGGGCATGACCTGTCGAGTCTGCGACTGCTGGGATCGGTCGGCGAACCCATCAATCCCGAGGCCTGGCGCTGGTATCGCGCACTGTCTGGCAGCGACAAGGCACCCGTCGTCGACACGTGGTGGCAGACCGAGACCGGCGCGGCCATGATTTCCCCGTTGCCCGGTGTGACGATCTGCAAACCCGGCTCGGCAATGCGCCCACTGCCGGGCATTTCGGCCAAGATCGTCGACTACAACGGCAACGAACTGATCCCGGGAGGTGACCACGGCGAACAGGCCAACGGCTACCAGGTCCTCGACAAGCCGTGGCCGTCGATGCTGCGTGGCATCTGGGACGATCCCGAGCGGTTCAAGGAAACCTACTGGTCCGCTCCGCCGCGCAGGGCTGGTACTTCGCCGGCGACGGCGCCCGCTACGGCAGCGACGGCGAGATCTGGGTGCTCGGCCGCATCGACGACGTCATGAACGTCTCCGGGCACCGCATCTCCACCGCCGAGGTGGAATCCGCACTGGTCGCGATCCTTCAGATCACGTCGCTCTGACACCGGAT
>JAOPVX010000216.1 GCA_025965975.1 Mycobacterium sp.
ACGCCCTGGTGAACAACGCGGGCGGCCAATATCGTGCTGCGCTGAAGACGATCTCGACAAAGGGGTTCGAGGCCGTGGTCAAAAGCAATCTGACCGGTGGATTCATCGTCATGCGCGAGGTCTACAACCGGTGGATGATCGATCACGGCGGCGCGATCGTCAACATGATCGCCGACATCTGGCATGGGTGGCCGCATTTCTCGCATTCCGCGGCGGCGCGCGGCGGAATGCTCACGCTGAGCGAGTGCGCGGCGACCGAATGGGCCGAATCGGGTGTCCGTGTCAACACCGTCGCCCCCGGATCGATCGCGTCGCAGGGTCTGGACACCTACGAAGACAAGGACACGGCGTTCATTCGCAACGACTTGACCCCAGGTATCCCGTTGCAGCGGTTCGGAACTGAAGCCGAAGTCTCAGCGGCGATCGTCTATCTTCTGTCGCCGGCCGCGAGCTACATAACCGGTTCCTGCATCCGCGTCGACGGCGGAGCACCGAACGCCCGCCGTGGATGGTGGGATCTGCAGCCGGCCACCAACAATGTGGCCTTCGACGGGTTTCATCGGTCCTCGCTCCCCGCGATCCTCGACGAGGTGCCGTGATCCCGACCGACCGGCCGTCAGACCGCCGCGGGCAGGCGGTTATCCTTCCTCGGTCGGTGACTGGTGGTGACTGTCCGCGGAATCCTTGTCACAGTAACGAGCACGTCGGCATGCGCTGATCTCGGCGGCCTTGTCACCGTGTGGCTTGACGAATCGCAGGCTGTTACTCGACTTCTCGGCGATCGAGAGTCAAGTGAGCGCGCAGGCACTCCCCGTATCCCACGCGCATCACCGATTCCGTCTGCCGCGGTCAGTTCCTCCTTCGCGTTTCGCGCTGCCGGCGAACGGCCTGCTCGCGCCCCTGGGGCGCTAGCAAACAGATTGGCATGTCAACTGATTACAGTCAATAGTTATTATGGTCGGACCATAATGACTCCGCGCGCGCTGCACGTGATAACTCGACCCGGGTGTTGAAAGCTTTTGGTTTGCAACCGGTTCGGCACAGGCCGTCCACACCGGGGCGCGCGCCAGTCGATGGGGATCCGCGCTAGGAGGTAGCGAACCAGAAGCCTAGGATCATCGCCGCCACACCGAAGGGCCAGACCTCGAATGCCACGCGCACCGGGATCGGCGCGTTTCGTAACTCCATGAAGTCCAGCATCACGTACCTGACCTTCAGCGCGACGATCAGGAAGGTCCCGACCACCGCGACCGCGGGGCTGAACAGATCCTTGGACAGCCCCCACGTCGTCACGCACGTCAACGCCACCAGGCCCAACCACACCCATGTGACCCGCTCGCGCCACACCGACATCAGACTGCCTTCATGAGGTAGAGCAGGGGGAACAGCACGACCCACAACAGGTCGACCAGGTGCCAGTACGACGCCACGCTTTCCGGCACGGACCGGTGCAGGTGGTCGTAGGTACCGCGCCGCGACCTGACCCACAAATAGGTCAGCATGGTGGTTCCCACCAGAACGTGTATGAGGTGAATTCCGGTCAGCGTGAAGTACCACATGTAGAAGGGGTTGGTTCCCGGGGTGATGCCGGCGGCGAACTTGTGGAAGTACTCGATCGACTTGGACGCCACGAACATCAGACCGGTGATCGCTCCCCCGAGCAGGAGGCGGGGCTCTCGGTCGATCTCATCACGCTTCATTGCCTGCACAGCAAGGGCCACCGACCAGGAGCTGGTCAACAGGATCAGCGTGTCGATGCCCCCCAAGTTCATGTTGAGCGTCTGCCGGGAGGCCTCGAAGATGGCCGGATTCTTGAGTCGATCCTGCATGAAGCTCAAGAACAGGATCGCGAATACAACCGAGTCCGCGCCGATGAAGACCCAGATGCCGTCCACACCGGGAAGGCGCCTGGGTTTCACACGGTCCGTGGTGACGACCTCCACGCCGACAGACTAAGCGTTCACCCGCCCCGCGGCCTCGTCCTCGGCCTTCAGCCGGGGGATGGCCTTGATGATGAAGACGGACAGGCTCGGGATCCAGATGAACCAGGTGAAGAACGCGATCCAGAAGCTGATCACGCCGTTGAACGCCAGCGGCCCAGTCGTGACGAACGGGATCGCACTCACCGCGAAGAACGACGCGAAGGTGACCCAGCCCCACCAGCTGACGGCGTCCGGGACCAGCTTTTTCTCCCGCTTGTCCCGCATGCACACGATGCTGATGGCGGCGATCTGGAATGACGTGACGAAGTACGCCAAATCGAACATGAGCCAGCCAAACCAGTAGAGCATGTGCATGATTTCCGGAGAGAGGTTGTTGACCTCGTGTGCGGCGGTCAGCCAGATCGCCATGGTCGTCATGACGGGCGCACAGGTTATCGTCCCGCCCATCATCTCGAGCTTGGACAACACACCGCCGGGACCCTCGATACGTTCCAGCACCCGGGCGACCGCCACGCTAAACGACATGTAGAAGGCGGTCATGGTGAGACAGATGCTCAAGGCAATCAGCAGCGGAACCCTGAGCTCCTGAAAGTGCGCCTTGACCTCGTCCGGCGTCGCGCTGGCTGGGAACGGCGGCATGTTGCGGGCGACGACCCCCCAGAGAACGAAGACCGCGAACAGGAAAACCGGGCCGGTCCACGCCAAAATCTTCCACGTTCTGTAATCAGTCGGATACGGCGAGAAGTCACGCGCGGGGGCCGAGATGCCGGGTTCGGCATGTGTTGCCATCGGACCTGCTCCTTTTCATGGTGTACGAGGGGAATCGACGATCGAATCCCCTCGCGACTTCTTTCCAGAACCCATCGTCACCCGACCCGACGCCGGCTGTCTTCCCCCGAAAGAGCACATATGGCTCTCCCTTTTGGGGTCATCCACAAGAATGTCGCCGCCCGCCGACCGAACGGGAACACTAGAAACCCGCGCCGTGGACCTCGTGGCCGGGCTTCTCTGCCGCGAGGCCGCGGTACGCGTCGTCGACAGTCGTGCCGTGGTTGATAACGCCGTCGACCTCGCGAGCGATCGGCATGGATAGCCCGTACTCCTCGGCAAATTCCATGATCACGCTGGAAGCCTTGACTCCCTCGGCAACCTGATTCATCGACGCGATGATCTCGTCGATCGGCTTGCCCGCGCCGAGCTGCTCGCCGACGTGACGGTTACGGCTGCGCTGGCTGGTGCAGGTGACGATCAGATCGCCGATGCCGGCCAGCCCCGCGAACGTGTCCCGCTGTCCGCCCGCCGCTTCGCCGAACTTGGACATCTCGCGCACCGCGCGGGCCATAACCATCGCACGGGTGTTCTCACCGATACCAATCGAGTAGCCCATCCCGACGGCGATCGCATACACATTCTTCAACGCCCCAGCCATCTCCACACCAACTACGTCGTCGGTGGTGTACGTACGAAATCGCTTGGTGCGGAATAGCTCTGCCAGCCGGGCCGCGAGATGTTGGTCGGGCATCGCCAGCACCGCCGCGGCGGCGTAGCCATCGGCGACCTCGAGGGCGATGTTCGGCCCTGCCAGGATGCCTGCCGGGTGCCCGGGCAGCACCTCGTCGACGATTTGGCTCATCCGGTAGTTGGTGCCCTGCTCGAGACCCTTCACCAGCGACACCACCGGCACCCACGGCCGCAGCTCCCTGGTGAGCTCGGTCAGGACCCCACGGAAGCCGTGCGACGGCACCCCCATCACGATCACGTCAGCACAGTTGGCGGCCTCGGAGAAGTCCGTGGTGGCCCGCAGCGTGATGCTCAGCTCGACGTCGTTGCCGAGGTAGCGACTGTTGCGGTGGTTGTCGTTGATGTCCTTGGCGGTCTGCTCAGAGCGCACCCACTGCAAAGTGGGTCCGCGACGGGCGCAGATGGACGCGATGGTGGTGCCCCACGATCCCCCACCGAGGACGACGACATGAGGTTGACGCTGTGCCGATGTCATACATCGCCATCCTCGTCGACGCGACCGGCGCAGGCTTCCCCCCAACGGGGCACCTTTTGCCCTCCTCCGCTCCACCGGGGGCATGCCAAGGTCAGGCCGCAGCGTGCGAACGAAACAGGTCAGGCGGGGACCGCGGAAAGCAGGTCGTCTGCCTGCCCGGTCACCGAAAGCACGGTCCGCCAGAGATAGCCATTGGTGTCGATCGTCTTCCGCGAGGAGACCGCCATCGGTATCGGTACATAGGTCAACCGGCGCCGCCACGAACCGATGACAGTGTCGGTCTTGCCCGCCACGCCGGCGTGAACGGCTGCATGGCCGAGCCGTAGACAGAAGTTGGCGTCGCGAGCGTTGGCGGGCAGGCTGCGGATCATATAACTGGGATCGATATACTTGAGGCTCACTGAAATCCCTTGAACCTGAAGCGCTTTCGGTAACTTATCTCGTAGGAACACACCGATATCGCCATGACTACGATTCCCCGACGCATCCCACTCCGCCTCCTCCGCCAACAGCTCTTGGCCGGCTCCCTCTGCCACGACGATCACAACATAACCGTCTCGTTCAATGCGCTGCCCGGCTGCGCGGACGATCCCATCAATGCTGAATGCATTTTCTGGGATCAGGCACAAGCCGACCTGGGTATCCGCCAATGTGGCGAAACTGGCGATGAAGCCGGAATCGCGACCCATCAGCTTCACCAGACCGATACCGGACCGATGGCACGACGCCTCGACATATGCCGCGCGCGTCGCCTGCCGTGCCGCCTCCACCGCAGTGTCGAAACCGAAAGACATATCAATGAACGAGATGTCGTTGTCGATTGTCTTCGGTACGCCCACCACGGCGATGTTCAGTTCCCGTCGCCCTATCTCCTCGACGATCGAATGCGCACCGCGTAGTGTTCCATCGCCTCCGATGGTGAACAACAGCTGGATTCCCAGCCGCTCAAGCGTGTCCACCATGTCTTCAACCGGTTGCGGGCCGCGGGACGCGCCCAGGACTGTACCGCCGACTTCGTGGATCTGGCTCACTCTGCGGGTCGTCAATTCGATCGGCGTCAGTGCGCTTTGGTCGACTAGACCCGCGTAACCGAACCGGAATCCGTAAACCCGTGCAATACCGTACTTTTCGTGCAGGCAGAAGACGATGGAGCGGACGACATCATTCAAGCCGGGGCACAGCCCGCCACATGTGACGATCCCGCACCGCAGGGTGCTGGGATCAAAATAGATCTTCTCCTGCGGACCCGCCAGCTCGAAGGCAGGGGGATCGACGCCGGCCCGGAATTGCTCCCGAAGCTCATCGATATCCGCGCGGAACAAGAGCCGTTTCGACGTATCCATGAACCGGGTCGCACGCAAAGGTGAGGCGATCGTGCACTCGCCCAGGCTGTCGGTTCGGAAATCTGGCGGCAGGGTGTGGCTCACGCGTGGCACCTCGTGACTTCTAGGACAGTCGCCATCCTCGCCGACGCGGC
>JAOPVX010000226.1 GCA_025965975.1 Mycobacterium sp.
CGGGGCATACCGTTACGGTTATCGCTGAACGACCACGGCCCGCAGCACTACATCTCCGCCATCACCCCGCCCAAGGTACCCAACGAGTTTGGCGACGCCTACCTGATCCCGGCGAGGTGACCTCACGACGCACTCGCCTTCCACCCCAATCGATGCGACCCTTCGGGGCGAAGATCATGCATCCAACGGGCGAGCGATTCAAGCACCGCAGGTCAAACCGTGTCGAGTCGGTGTCGCAAAAGCATCGCCGCACCCAGCTCATCAGGCGACCTGCGGAAACACGCCCGTCTGATGCAATTCCCGAGGGTTAACGTAGTGCGCGGTCATTGCCGTGGAGGTGTGATCGAGGAGCTTTCGAACCACCTCTTGTGGGACGTCGTTATTGATCAACCGCGTCCCCGGGGTGCGGCGGAATTGGTGGGCGGGGTTGGCCCGCAATTTCTAGCTCTTCTGAATTTGGGGTTGCATCCGGTACCCAGGTACGGGTTTAGCCTGGGTTTATGGCGACAACAGGCACTCAAGATTGGGTTCCGGCCGCGTGCACGCTGCCGACTGTCGAGCAGCCGCTCCGTCTGGCGGAGTTCGACGAGTTCTTTCGGGCCGCTGCGCGGCGTTCGACCCGAAATTCGGCGACGCGATTGGATCTGGTGGTTATGCCGGAGAGCGAAGCCATCGCCCGCGATCTCGCCGAACGCGAGGCCAGCTGCTGCTCGTTCTTCCGCTTCGATTTCCACCCCGCGGCGGACGGCCTGGTGATGTCTATCGGCGTTCCCAAAAGCCACATCGACGTCCTCGATGCCCTCGAAGCCCGGATATCCACGGTCGTTGGCGTAACGACGGTCAACGGCGATGTCTAAGAGCGGATTACGCAGCGGCGAGATTGCCGATGCCGCCGGGGTGAACGTGCAGACCTTGCGCTACTACGAGCGACGCGGTCTGCTGCACGAACCGAACCGCACTCTGGGCGGTCACCGCCTCTATCCGCCTGAAGCTGTCACGGTGCTGCGCGTGATCAAAGCGGCGCAGCGCCTAGGCTTTACCCTCGATGAGGTCGCAGACCTACTCGAGGTCAGCCGCCTACGCGCGGGTCGCCGTGCGGACGCCGGACTGCAGGCCCGTGCCCGGGTGAAGCTGGCCGAAGTCGACGCCAAACTCGTCGAGCTGACCACGGTTCGCGACACGCTGCGCGCCACGCTCGACGCGGGCTGCGACGACCTGATCACCTGTGCCGAGAGTCCCTGCTGTCCACTGCCGTTCGCTGCGACCATCCCGATCGGTGCCCCTGATGCCTAAACCACTGGAACGAAACGCCAAGCGGTGGGGGCTGTCGGCGATCGGGCTCGCGGCGTTGGTGTGTGTCGGGTGCTGCGCCCTGCCGCTGCTGGCCGCCGGCAGCATTGTCGGTGGTGGTCTGGCCGTCCTGCACGACTCGTGCCTCGCCCCGCCGGCGATCCTGCTGCTCGTGGTCGGTGTCGCCGCAGCAGCGGTCTGGATTCGCCGCATCCGCACCGAGGACAAGTGCGGCGATGGCGCTGACTGCGGGTGCGGATCCGATCCGGAGCCGGAGACGCTGCAGGCGAACATGTTTCGACCGGGACCGTGACATCAACCAGTGCGGCGTCCGGTGTGCGCCACTGGGTGGCGGCGGCCGTAGCCGTCCTGCTCGTCGCTGCGGCCGCGTTATTGGTCGTCGGTGCCCTGCTGGAACGGCACGCCGAGTCCGGCACCGAGCATCCGGTCGTCGCGGTGACCGGTGAGCAGCAGGAGAGCCATCACGACGAGTCCACCGATGGGGCACATGCCGAACCCGGGACAGCCCCTGGAAACCGCGGCGGCGAGGCCGCCGAACGGTTGACCGGGATCAGTGTCGAATCGCCATGGGTGGTCGCTCTGGGGGCGGTCGTTTCGGTCGCCCTCGCGGTCGCGGTGTGGCTGCACCCAAACCGACCGGTCATCGCCACCGTCGTGGCGTTCACGGCCGCAGCGCTGGTCCTCGACATACTCGAAATCAACTACCAGCTCGGGGCCGACCGTATCGGGATGGCCGCCCTCGCCGGCGTGATCGCCGCACTGCGGGTGGCGACCCTCGTTGGCAGCGGGTACCTATACCGATTCCGCCCGGCAGCGACGTGATCGTCGGCGCTCAGCTCGCGGCACCCACTCTGCGACGCCCGAAGTGGGCGGTCGTCTCCTAGGGTCAGCGCCATGACCGTGACCCGTTCGATCCTGCTGTTCATCCTTGCCGCCCTGGCCGAAATCGGTGGCGCCTGGCTGATCTGGCAGGGCGTGCGTGAACACCGCGGCTGGATCTGGATGGGCGCCGGCATCATCGCGCTCGGCGTCTACGGCTTCGTCGCTACCCTGCAACCCGACGCGCACTTCGGCCGGATCCTCGCCGCCTACGGTGGCGTCTTCGTCGCCGGATCCCTGCTGTGGGGCATGGCCCTGGACGGATTCCGCCCCGACCGGTGGGATATCACCGGCGCCCTCGTCTGCCTGGCGGGCGTCGCCGTCATCATGTACGCACCGCGTGGCGCGTAACCCCCATGAGCTGGGCAGTCCCTTCCACCGACGCGGACCGGCCGATGTTGAGTGCGTGGGGGTTCGTGACCGCGTTCGCAACGATCGCCGCCGCGTAGGACTCGGGCGATGATGGGACATCTCTGGACCATCGCGATCGCGCTCGCGGCAGGCCTGGTCCTGCTCTGGCTGGCCCTGCTGATCGCGCTCGCCGTTACCCGGCCAGCCGATCTGCACGTCACCGATGTCCTGCGGCTGTTACCCGACACCGTCGTGCTGCTGCGCCGCCTCGCCGCTGATCCAGCCCTGCCACGTGGCATCCGAGTCCGGCTGTCGCTGCTGCTGGTCTACCTGATCCTGCCGATCGACCTGATCCCGGACTTCATCCCCGTCCTCGGTTACGCCGATGACGCGATCATCGTCGCGCTCGCGCTGCGCTCAGTCACCCGCCGCGCCGGGCCCGAAGCACTGGATAAACACTGGCCCGGCACCGCCGAAGGCCTCCAGGCGGTGCGGCACCTCGCCGGAATCCACGACACAGACACCTGACCGCACCAACACTGAGCACTCAGCGACCGGCTGGCGCATCCTCCAGCCACGGCTCCGCGCACGCCGTACGGCGCAGGACCGCACGCACAAAAACGACTACGCCTTCAGTGCCTACAACGACTCTCGCGGGCGCTCCGTCGTAGACACCTTGGTAACACCATCGTCGGCGATCTCCCTCGGTCTAGCGCGTCTGCGAGGCTGAGCGGGTGTGATCGGTGTCGTGCATGCGTTTGGCGAGCTCCGGCTGGCGCTCGTGCAGCTTTGGGAGGAGATTGTCCGTCCATAGCGGACAAAGTAGGGAAGGAGAGTACTCACTCCTTCCACTTCCAACTTATAGCGGACCGGGGGGCTTGCGGCAAGACCCGGGTCGTGCCGCAGAATCGCTGGCCGAAGCCAGAAGGTGCGGAAACGGGGGGTAGTGAAATGCGTGTGCTGGTCACCGCCAGCCGAGAGACGCCGCCGGCGTCCGCAACAACCACGCGGGATCGTCGAGCCAGGAAAAGTAAGGGGCACATGTCAACTCAGGGGTACGACGAGGAATTGCGGTCCGAGCGGACCTACGTGACCCGGCTCTACATGCGGCTCGACGCCGAGCGCGCGCGAGTGAAGGGTAGGTACAGCGCGGCGCTGCGGGGCCCCGTCGACCTCAAGAATGGCGGGACACTCGTGGATCGGGATGCCGAGGTGCGTGCGCAGGCCAAAAAGATGAAGCGGCTGGACGTGGCGGACGACGGACTGTGTTTCGGTCGGTTGGACACCCTTTCGGGCGAACATTCCTACATCGGCCGCATCGGACTGTTCGACGATGCGAACGAGTACGAACCGCTGTTGCTCGATTGGCGGGCGCCGGCAGCGCGGGCGTTCTACGTGGCCACCGCCGCCAGTCCGGAGAACATGCGCCGGCGCCGCCAGTTCCACACCCGCGGGCGTCAAGTGGTCGATTTCACCGACGAAGTCCTCGGCCGCCCGGATACGGAAGCGCCAGGCGACAGCGCCTTTAACGGAGACTCAGCCCTGCTCGCGGCGGTCAACGCGCCGCGGGGTGACGGGATGCGCGACATCGTGGCGACAATCCAGGCCGAACAGGACGAGATCATCCGGCTCGATCACCCAGGGGTGCTGGTGATCGAGGGTGGCCCTGGCACCGGGAAGACGGTGGTGGCACTGCACCGCGTCGCATACTTGCTCTACACCCAGCGCGAGCGGATCGAACGCCATGGTGTGCTCGTGGTCGGACCCAACCCGGTGTTCCTTAACCACATCGGCCGCGTTCTACCGTCGCTTGGCGAGTCCAACGTGGTGTTCATGACCACCGGCGACCTCGTGCCCGGTTTGCGCGTCACCGCCGAGGACACCCCGGACGCCGCGCGGCTCAAGGGCTCGCTGAAGATGCTGGACGTGCTCGCGGCGGCGGTGGCCGACCGCCAGCGACTGCCCGAGCATCCGTTGACGATCGAACTGACGGACGTCACGGTGCGGATCGACGCCGAGACTGCGGAGTGGGCCATCCAGGAGGCGCGCGCAAGCGGGCAGCCGCACAACGAGGCCCGCGCGGTGTTCCGCGAGATCGTCACATGGGTGCTCACCGAACGCGCGATAGCCAGGATCGGCCGGGGCTGGCTGACCCTTGCGGACCGCAAAGCATGGGAGCAGCTGCGGGCGGACCTGCTCGAGGAGCTCGCGGACCACGACGCGTTCACCGCTGCGCTCGACCAATTCTGGCCGATCCTGACGCCGGACACACTGCTGGCCCAGCTGTACACGTCCCCCGAACGGCTGCGCGCGGCGGGCGCCGACCCGGCGCTGTGGCGCGCCGACGGCGACGCCTGGACGGTGTCGGACGTGCCGCTGCTCGACGAACTGGTCGACCTGCTTGGCCGCGACAAAGCCGCCGACCAGACCGCCGAGCGGGAACGCAAGGACGAGACCGAATACGCCGCAGGCGTTCTAGACAACATGATCAGCCGCGAAGACCTGATGGACGACGAGGACCACCTGCTCGCCAAGGACCTGCTCTACGCCGAGGACCTTGCGGATCGCTTCCTCGAGCGCGACACCCGGGAAGTCGCCGAACGCGCTGCCGCGGACCGGGACTGGACCTACCGGCACGTCGTGGTCGACGAGGCCCAGGAACTGTCCGAAATGGACTGGCGGGTGCTGATGCGGCGCTGCCCGAGCCGTTCCTTCACCGTGGTCGGCGATCTCGCCCAACGCCGGTCGGAGGCCGGGGCGACCTCGTGGGACACGATGATGGAGCCGTACGTGCCCGGCCGCTGGGTCTACCGATCGCTGTCGGTGAACTACCGCACCCCGGCGGAGATCATGACCGTCGCCGCCGCGCTGCTCGCCGAGTTCGCGCCGGGGGTCGCACCACCGGAGTCGGTCCGCGCGTGCGGCGTGGCGCCATGGTCCATGCGGATCACCGAGGACGAGCTGCCCGCTGCCATCGAGGAATTCGTCCGGGACGAGGCCGCACGCGTTGGCACCAGCGTCGTGATCGGGCCACCCGGTGTGCCGGGCGCGGTGGTGGCCTCGGAGACGAAGGGTCTGGAGTTCGACGCCGTCCTGGTGGTGCAGCCCGAACGGATCCTCGCCGACGGCCCACGCGGCGCGGCCGAGCTCTACGTGGCACTCACCCGCGCCACCCAACGCCTGGGCGTCCTGCACCATGGCCCGTTGCCGCAGGCCCTGACCGGACTCGCCGAAACCGAGACACCCGCCACGGCCGGGAATCAAAGGTCGGCGTAGCGATTGTCTGGGGCCGGCCCTCCGGCATCCGTGTCGCGGACCGTCAGATCCGGCGAAGATCTCGACCAAGCTCGGTCATCGACCGTTCTACGCTGAGGTTGCCATGTACATACCGCAGAACTTCGCCCTATCCGACGCGGAAACCGAGGCCGTTTTGGCACAGGCCGGCTTCGCTCAACTGGTCACCCATGACTCGTCGGGGTTGATGGTGACGCCGCTGCCGCTTCTCTACGACGAGGCGCGGCACTCGCTCATCGGTCACGTGTCACGGGCAAACCCGCATTGGCACGCCGACGGCCGTGAGTCGGTGGCCATCTTCTCCGGTCCGCAGGCGTACATCTCGCCCAGCTTTTACGCGACGAAAGCGGAAACGGGCAAGGTGGTGCCGACCTGGAACTACGAGGTGCTCAATGTCTACGGCCGGCTCGCCACGCACGACGATGCGGACTGGGTGCTCGACCTCGTGACGATGCTGACGAATCGTCACGAGCAGCGACGCACCCAGCCGTGGCAGGTCACCGACGCGCCCGAACGCTACACACGCGCGCAGCTACGCGCGATCGTCGGCGTGGAGCTTGTGATCTCGAAAGTCGAAGGCAAGGCGAAGATGTCGCAGAACCAACCCGAACGCAACCGGACGGGAGTGGTCGCCGGCCTCAAAGCATCCGACGCCCCGCACGATCAGCTCGTCGCAGACCGAGTCGACGATCTCGGAAGCACGAACGCGAACGGCCGCGGATAGCCCAACCCGCTCAGCCGCGACCGCCGCACCGCATCCACGTCGACCGAGCACACTTCCCCCGACGACGGTTCGTAGCACTGCCACTGGAGCCAGGTGGTGTCAACGATCAGCACCCAGTGCCGCGGAATGAACCGTCCGAGCAACATCGCGACCGGCCAGTCCCCTTCCACCGCACGCCGCACATCCGACAACCTGTCCCGCCGGCCGCGAAACAGCCGCCAGCGGTAGCGAACGCCCGATGAGGAGCTGTGTGCGGTGAGCGCTCGCGCCATCCCCGTCGGCGTGGTGCCCAGCCGACGCGGCCAGGCCCGGTTCACCTCGGCGTGCACCCGCAGCTGTTCGTCCGCGAACCATGCCTGCCCCGAATCCGGACCCGACAGCGCCACTCGGTAGCTCGGATCCAGCAGTGCGCCCGCCACCACTGCGACAGAAGGTCCGCACGTGGTGCCGTCGCGTTGCCGAAGATTCAGGGCCGCGAGCTTCATCGGTTATCACGGTAGGCCTACGCTGACGCCCATGCGGCTATCGATCCGAAATCAGCTCACCGGAGAGATCACGGAAGTGAACTTGGGAACGGTGATGGCGACCGTGAAGATCCGCCTCGACGGCAGCGATCAGATCATCACGTCCTCGATCACCAAGGACGCCGCGCAGGATCTCGGCCTGCAGACCGGGATGCGCGCGACGGCATTCGTGAAATCCACTGAGGTAGCCGTCGGGGTCGATTAGCGCTGCGCGCTTGGCAAGCACCCGCGCGGGGTATTCGGCAGTTGATGAGCTTCGACATCACGCCCACCGCCGCGCAGCACGACCTCGCCCGACGCGCACATGAATTCGCCGACCAGGTGGTCCGCCCCGTAGCGCCCCAGTATGACCAGCGCCAGGAGTTTCCATGGCCGGTGCTCGAAGAGGCCGCCGAACGCGGGTTTTACAGCCCGCTGTTCTATCGCGATCTGATCGGCGATCCGACCGGATTGTCGCTGCCGATGTTCATGGAGGAGCTGTTCTGGGGCTGCGCCGGCATCGGCCTTGCGGTGGTGATGCCCGCATTGGCACTCTCGGCGATCGGCCAAGCCGCCTCGCCCGAACAGATGCTGCAGTGGGCGCCCGAATGTTTCGGTACGCCGGGCGATCTCAAGCTGGCCGCGCTGGCGATCTCCGAGCCCGAGGGTGGCAGCGATGTTCGCAACCTGCGTACCCGGGCACACCGCGACGGCGACGACTGGATCATCGATGGTCACAAGATGTGGATCGGCAACGGCGGCATCGCCAACGTGCACGTCGTCAACGCCGTCGTCGACGAGGAACTCGGCCATAAAGGACAGGCCCTGTTCATCGTGGCCGGTGGCACACCGGGCCTTGACCTCGTTCGCAAGCTCGACAAGCTCGGCTGTCGGGCGTCACACACCGCCGAGCTGAAACTCAACGGTGTCCGGGTACCGGGCGCCAACCTGCTAGGCGGGCAGGACAAGCTCGACCACAAGCTGGCCAAGGCCCGTGAAGCAGTCGAGGGTGGCAGGCATTCCGGCTCGGCCACCATGGGCACGTTCGAGCAGACCCGGCCGATGGTCGCCGCTCAGGCCCTCGGGATCGCCAGGGCCGCACTGGAATACGCCACCGAGTACGCCAACCGCCGCGAGGCTTTCGGTGCGCCGATCATCGACAACCAGGGCATCGCGTTCCCGCTGGCGGACCTGGCAACCGCGATCGACGCGGCCCGCCTACTCACTTGGCGGGCCTCCTGGATGGCCGCGTCCGGGGTGCCGTTCGAGCGCGGCGAGGGCTCGATGGCTAAGCTGGCGGCGAGCGAAGTCGCCGTCCGCACTACCGAGCGCGCCATCCAGACGATGGGCGGCTGGGGCTACATCAAGGACCATCCGGTTGAGAAGTGGTACCGAGATGCCAAGCTGTACACCATCTTCGAGGGCACCAGCGA
>JAOPVX010000268.1 GCA_025965975.1 Mycobacterium sp.
TTCAACCGAACCTGGACTCGAACATGTCGCGTTCACATACGACAGCCTCGATGGCCTTCTCAACACCTATGTGCGGCTGCGCGATAAGGACATCAAGCCGATCATCGCCGTCAATCATGGCCCGACGACGTCGTTCTACTACAACGATCCCGACGGCATCCGCGTGGAACTTCAGATCGACAACCTGCCGATGGGTACGGCTCAAGAGTTTGTTGACTCTCCCGAGGGGCAGGCGAACGTGGTCGGTGTTTTGATCGATCCCGAAGAGCTGCTACGACGCTACGAAGACGGAGAACCCGTACGGAGGCTGGTGACCTGGGAGGCGTGGCGCCAGCCGGAGCCGGCCGAGTAGAAGCGGCTCGCTACGAGGAGATTGTGTGACGCAGTCAATCAGGACGGGACCGCTGGCGGGGATCAAGGTCCTCGAGATCGGCAGCATGGGACCCGGGCCGTTCGCCGGCATGACCCTCGCCGACATGGGTGCCGAGGTCGTCCGGGTTGAACGCCCCGGTGGCCTCGGCGTCTTTCCGGGCAAGCCCGCGCAGGACGTGTTCAACCGCGGCAAGCGCAGCGTAATCCTCGACCTGAAGGAGCCCGAGGCGGTCGAAGCGCTGCTGGCCATGGTCGAGCGAGTAAACGTCCTGATCGAGGGCCACCGTCCGGGCGTGGCGGAGCGGCTCGGCATCGGCCCAGAAGATTGCCGGGTGCGCAACCCCAAGCTGGTCTACGGCCGGATGACCGGCTGGGGACAGGAGGGGCCGCTCGCGCAGACGGCCGGTCACGACATCAGTTACATCGCAATCACCGGAGCCCTCCACGCGATCGGCCAGGCTGGAGGGCCGCCCCAGATCCCGCTCAACATCGTTGGCGATTTCGGCGGCGGTGCAATGTATCTCGTCGCGGGCATCCTTGCGGCCCTGCGCGAGGCCGAGCTGACCGGGCGCGGACAGGTGGTCGACGCGGCGATCGTCGACGGTGTCGCCCATCTGCTCGCCGGCACCCACGCCCTAATCAACACCGGCACTTGGGCCGATGAACGAGGGGTCAATCTGCTCGACGGCGGTGCCCCGTTCTACTCGGTCTACGAGACGGCCGACGGCCGGCATATGGCCGTTGGTGCGATCGAGGCCAAGTTCTACGCGCAGTTGGCGGCGGGCCTCGGGGTTACGGTGGATCTGACAAAGCAGCACGACCGCACGACGTGGGAGGCTACCCGCAAGGTCATCGCGGAGGCTTTTGCCGCGCGCACGCAGGCCGAGTGGACGGAGGCGTTCGAAGGCACGGACGCGTGCGTCGCGCCGGTGCTGACCATGCACGAGGCTGCCGAGCACCCGCACATGAAAGACCGAGGCGCAGTTGTCACCCGCGACGGGCTGTTTCAGCCCGGGCCGGCACCTCGGTTCCCTGGCCACCCAGTGATGGTGCCGGGCGCGCCGCCGTCTCCGGGCCGGCACACCAGAGAGGTGCTCTGCGAGTGGGACATAGACCCGGAACCGCTACTCGCTTCGGGTGCGGCAGAACAGGACCCGACGGAGCGCGAAGATGAATGACCGCCGCAAAATAGCGGTCAGTCGATTCCTCGCTGAGCTGACGTTTGGGTTTGGCGTTCCCCACATCTACAGGCCGTAGGTTTTGCCGATGATGTCGCGTTGGATCTCGCTAGTGCCGCCGAGGATCGTGGAGACCAGGGCGCCACGAACGTGCTTTTCCATGTCGAACTCTCGGGCGTAGCCGTAGCCACCCATCATCTGCATGCCTGCCAGCGCGACCTGTCTCGCGGTCTCCGTGGCCTTGAGTTTGGCCATCGAGGCTTCGCGCGCGAGCACCCTGTCAGGATGGTCGTCGGCTTCGCGGGCAACGCTGTAGACCAGCAGCTTGGTGCATTCGATCTCGGTGGCGAGGTCGGCGACACGATGCCGCAGAGCTTGGAATGACCCGATCGGACGGCCGAATTGCTCACGCTGACTGATGAACTGCAATGCGTCGTCGAAAGCGCGCTGAGCGGCGCCGAGGTTCTGGGCCGCGATGATGAGCCGCTCGAAGTTGAGCCCGGTCATGAGCTGGCGCCAGCCGTTGCCGACTTCGCCGATGACCGCTTCGGCGGGTAGCAGGACGTCGGTGAAGTAGAGGTCGTTGGTATCCTTCTGACCGCCCATCAGCTCGATCGGGCTGATCTTGAGGCCAGCGGTGTCGGCGGGCACGTGGAACATGGTGAGTCCCTCGTGCTTTCCGCCGCCGCGGTCGGTCCGCGCGACCAGCAGGATGTTCTCGGAAATGTGCGCGTTGGAACACCAGGTCTTCTGGCCGTTGATGAGCCAACCGTCCGAGGTCTTCTCAGCCTTGGTGCTGAGATTGCCGACGTCGGAGCCCGCCTCGGGCTCCGACATCGAAATCGACTGGGACGCACCGCGTACGATGCCGCGCAGCACATTGTCCTTCTGCGCTTCGGTGCCGAATCTCTGGTAGGGGCCGCCGGTGATGAACGTCGGGCCAATCGCGCTGATCGGCAGCATTCCGCGCGAGCTCTCCTCGAGAAGGATGCACATGTCCACCATGGAGGCGTCCGAGCCCCCATACTCTTCCGACACGGTCAGGCCGAGCCAACCCAGCTCGGCCATCTTCTCGTAGAGGGCCTGATTGTGCTGGTGCTCATCATGGTTGGTGAGCTGGTCCCGCTTCTCTCGGGTGCCCGCCTCGCGCTTGGCGAAGTCAGCGATGGCCTTGGCGAAATCCTGCTGTTCCGGGCTGAACTCAACGCCCATGGGTGCTCCTAGTGGGTGGGTCGGGATGGCAAGGTTTCAGGATCCGAAGCTAGGCGTCCGGCGGGTTAGCATCGCCGCCGCGCCTTCGAAGAAATCGGGCGTGGCCAGCAGCTCGATCTGGCCGACCGTTTCCCGTTCCAGCGCCGCGTCCAGCTCGGTGAGAGTGGCAGCGTTGACAGCTGCCTTGGTCAGTTCCAGCGCGCGACGCGGGCCGTTGGCGAGCTTGACGGCGACGGCGTCGACATGCGCGTCGAGTTGGTCGTCTGGTAGAGCCCTGGTGATCAGCCCGGCGGCAGCGGCCTCGGCGACCGGGAGCCGCTCGCCCAAGAGGGACAACGCCGCGGCCCGCACGCGGCCGACAGCGGCGGCAACGACCGCAGTGGCACCACCGTCCGGCATCAAGCCGATATTGACGAACGGCAGCAGCAGATAGGTACTTTCGGCGGCGTAGATGAGATCGGCGGCCAAGGCGAGGGACAGTCCGACACCTGCGGCGGGTCCGTTGATCCTGGCGATCACCGGGACCGGCAGCGTGGTCACCGACCGGATCATGCGACCCGCCGCGTCCATCACGACTTCCGGCGTCGTCTGGCTGCCCGCGGACAGGTCGGCACCGGTGCAAAATGCCTTGCCCTCGCCGGTCAGCACCACGACGCCGATCGACGAATCGGTTGCGCTCTCGGTAAAGACGTCGCTGATCTCGGTCATGCTGGCGAGGTCGATGGCGTTCATCCGGGCGGGGCGGGTGATGGTGAGACGCAGGAGGCCGCCGTCACGGTCGACGCGCAAGTTTTCGGTCTGGGTGATCTGCATTTCGTCCTCTTCCCGGCTACAACGAGCGGGCGATGAGTTCTTTCATGATTTCGTTGGCGCCGCCGTAGATTCGTTGTGCGCGCCCGTCGACGAACATCTGAGCGATCGGGTATTCCAGCATGTAGCCATAGCCGCCGAACAACTGCACACAACGGTCGACGACCTGGCACTGCATGTCGGTGACCCAGTACTTGGCCATGGAGGCGGCGGCCGGATCCAGCTCGCCGCGCATGTGGCGGTCGACACAGCTGTCAACGAAGACGCGCGCAACGTGAGCGATAGTGGCACACTCGGCGAGCTCGAACCGAGTGTTCTGCATGTCCAGCAGTGCCTGCCCGAACACCCTGCGCTGTTTTGTGTAAGCGACGGTTTCCTCGACGGCTCGCTCCAGCGCGGCGATTCCCAGAACGGCGATAATTAACCGCTCCCAGGCGAGCTGGGCCATCGAGTAGCTGAAGCCCTTTCCCTCTTCCCCGAGCAAGTTCGCGACCGGCACTCGAACGTCGTCGAAGAACAGCTCGACGGTGTCCGCCGACTTCATGCCGACCTTCTTCAAGTTCTTGCCGACCTTGAATCCGGCAGCGTCCGCTGTCTCTAAGACCAACAACGAGATGCCGTGGATCGATGCCGCAGCGGGGTCGGTCTTGACCACCAGCACGATGATGTCCGCAGTGGCGCCGTTCGAGATGAACGTCTTCGCGCCGTTGAGTCGGTAATGGTCACCGTCGCGGATCGCAGTGGTGCGAAGAGCTTTGAGGTCCGACCCGCCACCCGGCTCGGTCATGGCGATTGCGCCGATCAACTCGCCTGTTGCCATCCTGGGAAGCCAGCGCCGCTTCTGCTCCTCGGTGCCGTAGGTCGACAGGTAGTGCGCGACGACCCCACTGTGCGCGTGATTGCCGAAGCCGATTGCGCCGCTGGCCGACGCCGCCTCAAAGATCGCCAGGTCGTGCGCAAGTGTGCCGCCGCCGCCGCCATATTCGACGGGTATCGCCGCGCACAGCAGGCCCAACTTCGCCGCCTTGAGCCAGAACGCCCGGTCGACGTGCTGCTGCTGTTCCCAGCGCTCCCGATTCGGAGCCCCTTCGGTGTCGAAGAATTTGCGAGCCATGTCCCTCAGTGCGGCGACCTCGTCGTCGATCCAAAGTGAGCGATACATTGTGGTCTCTCAGAAGTTGAGGCCGCCGCCGCAGATCAGAGTCTGCGCGCTGACATAGTCCGATTCGGGCGTGCACAGCAGGTAAACGGCGCCAGCCGCTTCGGCCGGTGACCCGCCGCGGCCGAGCGGAATCGACTGTTCCAATGCCGTCAGCACGTCCGGGTTCACGCCGACCTTGATTGCCCTGCCCGCCACGTCGATGGTGGCGCCGGCGCCGACAGGCGCCTCGGTGAGGCGGGTTTTGATCATGCCGAAGGCAACGGCGTTGACGGTGACGTTGTAGCGGCCCCACTCCTTCGCGAGGGTCTTGGTCAGGCCAGTGACACCGGCCTTGGCCGCCGAGTAGTTCGCCTGCCCGATGCTGCCACCCGTCCCCGAAAGTGAGGAGATGTTGACGACCTTGCGGCACGGGATCGGCTCGCCGGCTGCCTTAGCCTTCTTGACCGCACCCGAGATCACGGGCTGGGCGGCGCGCAGGATCTGGAACGGCGCCTTGAGGTGCACGTCGAGGATGGCGTCCCACTGCTCGTCGGTCATCTTCTGGATCACCGAGTCCCAGGTGTAGCCAGCGTTGTTGACGATGATGTCCAGTCCCCCGAACGAGTCGACCGCGGCCTGCACGAAGCGCTGGGCGAACCCCTCCTCGGTCACGCTGCCCGAGCATTCCACCGCATTGCCTCCGGCGGTCTCGATCGCGGCGACGGTTTCCTTGGCCGGTTCGGCATCCAGGTCGTTGACCACGACCGAGGCGCCCTCGGCGGCGAGCTTCAGCGCGATCTCGCGGCCGATCCCACGACCCGAGCCGGAGACAATGGCGACCTTGCCATCCAGAGTTCCCACGTCCTGCAATACCTTTCAGAGTGCGACGACGGCGTCGCCGGTCAGGGTGACGGTGCCGTCGACGAGAGTGACTGCGAGCTCCAAGGTGGCCCGGCGTTCGCCGTCCACCTCATCGATCGAGACGACCTTCCCGGTGGCAGTCGGCTGGCCGAGCACCGGAGTGATGGCCGCGAACCGCACCCGGTAGGACCGGATCCGCTGCTGCGGAACCCAATCGGTCAGCAGGCGGCCGAGGTAACCCATCGACAGCATGCCGTGCGCGAACACATCATCCAGGCCGGCGGACTTGGCCACGTCGATGTCGATGTGCATCGGATTGTGGTCGCCGGAGGCGCCGGCGAACAATGTCAGCGTGGTGCGCGAGATCGTGCCGATCTTCAATGCCGGAAGTTCCGTGCCGACCTCGACCTGGTGAGTGGATGTCATTTGGTAGCTCCCGGGTTGCGGACGACGATTACTGTCTCCAGGTCGGCGACCGCGGACCCGTCGCCGCGCGTGACGGCGGTGTTCTTGACGATGAACTCCAGCGATCCGCCCTTCTTGCTATAAACGTCGACGATCCGCGGCGTCGCCGTGAGCATGTCACCTGCGTGTGCGATGGAGTGATAGGTGAAGGACTGCTCACCGTGTAGCACGAACCGCGGGTCGATGCCCTGGTCGGCGACCCATCGGAACTGGTCCGGATTCTCCAGCTCGATGGAGAATAGGAACGTCGGCGGCACCGGCAAGTCGACGAAACCAGCGGCCTTCGCCACAGCGACATCGGTGTACAGCGGGTTGGTCTCGCCGATGGCCTTCGCGAAGAAGCGAAGGCGGCCGGCGTCGACAGTGAGAGTTGTTGCCGGAAGCTGGGTTCCGATGAACGCAGGGTCCAGTGCCATTCAGCTCACCTTCTCGTACAGTGTCACGACCGCTGCTCCACCGACTCCTATGTTGTGCTGCAGCGCGAGTTTGACGTTCTCGACCTGACGGGCCTCGGCCTGTCCACGAAGCTGCCACACGAGCTCGGTGCACTGCGCAAGGCCGGTTGCGCCGAGCGGGTGGCCCTTCGAGAGCAGACCGCCCGACGGGTTGGTGACGACTCGTCCGCCGTAGGTGTTGTCGCCATCTGCGACGAACTTTTCGGCAGTGCCCTCCGGCGTGAGCCCGAGCCCTTCGTAGGTGATCAGTTCGTTGGTGGTGAAGCAGTCGTGCAGCTCGACGACTCGAATGTCCTCGGGGCCAACGCCAGCTGCTTCGTAGACCTGGTCGGCTGCGGCCTTGGCCATGCGGTACCCGACCAAGTTCATCATGTCCGCGCTATCGAATGTCGACGCAAAGTCGGTCGTCATCGCTTGCGCCTTGATGACGACCGAAGCGTCGAGGCCGTGTTTGCGGGCGAACTGTGCGCTGCAGATCACTGCCGCCGCCGCACCGCAGGTGGGCGGGCAACACTGCAGGCGAGTCAGCGGGCCGTAGATGTGCGGCGACGCCATCACTTCTTCGACGGTGACCTGGTCGCGGAAGACGGCATACGGGTTATTGGCGGCGTGCTGGCGCGCCTTGACCGAGATCTTGGCAAAGGTCTCTGGCGCAGTGCCGTACTTCTCTGCGTACTGCCGTCCCGCGCCACCGAAGTATTGTGCTGCGAAGGGGGACTCGTCCCGACCTTGGACCGCGTGCATTACTTCGTCGAACCGGTCGAACGGCGTTGGCCGGTCAGACCAGTGCGTGCCCAATGCGCCGCGCTGCATCTGCTCGAATCCCAGGGCGAGCACACAATCGACCGCACCGGTCTCCACCGCCTGCCGGGCGAGGAAAAGCGCGGAGGAACCCGTCGCGCAGGCGTTGTTCACGTTGACGATCGGGATACCGGTCTGACCCAGCCCGTAGAGAGCCGCTTGCCCAGAGGTCGAGTCACCGTAGACGTAGCCGACGTATGCCTGCTGGACCTGGCCGTAATCGATGCCGGCGTCGGCGAGGGCCGCCATCGCCGCCTTCTCGCCCATCACGTCGTAGGACTCGCTGCGACTCGGGCTTTTGAACGCGACCATTCCCACGCCCACTACCCGTGCGTTGTTCTTCGTCACCCTGACAGTAATACCGCCAGTGACATGATTATACAAGTAGCTTGCACATGATCGCCGGCAAGGTGCAGACTGAACCGTCCGAGCCGCCATTGCCCGAGCCAAGGAGAGTTCGCCATGCCCGTCCGCTCAACCCCGGCCCCCGGAGCGGGGGCATGACCACCACATCGACCAGCTCTCGACCCGCTGACTCCTCGGGCACCTTCGCCCTCGGCGGCGATCTGCCTGTCAACCGTCTTGGTTACGGCGCAATGCAACTCACCGGCCCCGGTGTTTGGGGCGACCCGAAGGATCCCGCCGAAGCCGTTCGGGTGCTGCGCCGCGCGGTGGAACTCGGCGTCAACTTCATCGACACTGCCGACTCCTACGGTCCGTTCGTCAGCGAGAACATCATCCGCCGTTCCCTACATCCCTATGCCGACGACGTGGTCATCGCCACCAAGGGCGGTCTCACCCGGCCCAGCCCCAGCGACTGGCGCCCAGTCGGCAGGCCCGAATACCTGCGCCAGCAGCTGCATTTGAGCCTGCGCCACCTCGGGCTCGAGCAGATCCACCTCTACCAGTTGCACCGCATCGATGCGGCCGTGCCGCTGGCCGATCAGCTCGGCGCCCTCGTAGAACTGCAGCAGGAAGGCAAGATTCGTCACATCGGCGTCTCCGAGGTGAGCGTCGAACAGCTGAAGCAGGCCCGTGAGATAGCCGATATCGTCTCGGTGCAAAACCTCTACAACCTCGCCCACCGCAAGGCCGGGGACGTCCTGGACTACGCCGAGGCCAACGCCATCGCCTTCATCCCCTGGTTCCCCATCGCCACCGGCGCACTCGCCCGCCCCGGCGGACCACTGGACACCTTCGCCAAGAAGCACGACGCCAGCGCCTCCCAGCTGGCCCTGGCCTGGCTGCTGCGACGCTCACCGGTGATCCTCCCAATTCCCGGCACCTCCAGCGTCGAGCACGTCGAGGAGAACATCGCGGCATCGACCGTCATCCTCACCGACGAGGAGTTCACGGCGCTCTCGGACGCCGTCTGATCCACGGATCACCGGGCCCACGGCGGAAACAGCGATTACGCGATCCACTTGCTCTTTCGAGTGCCTCTCGCATAGGATTCCAATCGGGAAACCGGGCGCCAGCGAGCCTGTGTCGTTCGCATCCTCGAACGATCCGCGTGAGGCCCAACGAAAGGGCTGACATGTCAACCGATAACAGCTCCCGCGCCACCCTGCCCGCCACCCTGAACCTATTCGGTTCCGACGGGCGGGTCGAGAGCCCTTTTCGTGGGGACTGGCAAGTGGCGCCGGCCTCCTCCGCTGCCTTCAGCCAAAAGTCGATGTGGGGACTGTTCGCGGCCCGAGGAACTTTCACAGGCATCACCGGAGAAGCCCGCATCACAGACGACGGCTACGTGACCGGAACGCTAACTGTCGATGCAGAGTCCCTCACTACGAAGCACGACAGACTCACCACCCATCTGCTGGCCGCCGACTTCTTCGATGTGGCGAACCACCCAACCATCGACTTCGTCGCCCATTGTGTGGGCCCCGACCGTCCAGACCGCGCAACTGTCAACGGACACCTGACCATTCTCGGCAAGACCCAGCACATTTCGTTCCCCGTACAAACGCGACTTGAACGCCGCAACGAGGTTGCGGTTACCGGTAGCACCACAGTCAACCGCAACGACTACGGCATGAGCTTCGACAACCTGCACTCCTTGCGCGGCCTGACCACAGTCGCCTTTTCGTTGCACTTGACCCGGCAATGAGTCGCGCGAATACGTGAGATTCGCCGTCAATGTGGTCTTCGCGCGCCATGGCCGGGTCTTGCGCATTGGCACGCCGTCCGGCTGATCAGGTCGGCGTGAGCGCATGATCGCGGATATCGCGGATTGGGCCTTCCAACTACGCCCGGACAACTGCGACCTCGATGTTGCTCGCAAGGCGCTAGTCGACACCGTCGCGGTGACGTTGGCGGCGTCCGACGAACCCGTCGTACGGATGACCAGAGGTCTCCCGGAACCTCTGCGTTGGGCGGCGATTGGGCACGCATTGGATTTCGACGATGTTCACTTGCCGTCAAGTTCCCATGTGAGCGTCGTGTGCGTCAACGCGACGCTGTCGGTCGGAGGTGGTGCGCGCGAATACCTAGCGGCGGCGGGCGTCATGGCGAGGATCGGAACGGCATTGGGGTGGTCCCACTACTCTCAGGGCTGGCATACCACCTGTACAGCGGGCGCACCGGCGGCTGCCATAGCAGCCGGCCTCACTCTGGGGCTGGACGTTGCCGGATTGGCTCGGGCGATGGCATTGGCGATACCCGGTGCTGGAGGCCTTCAACGCGCGTTCGGCACAACCAGCAAGGCCCTGCAGGTGGGATTCGCCACCGACGCTGGGGTCCGAGCTGCGCGACTGGCGGCGGCTGGCGCGACCGCCGCTCCTGCCGTTCTCGATGATTGGTTTCGATTGATGGGGGGAACGGTGGATCTGGATCTGTCAGGGCCGGCCGTGCCGGGAGGTCTGGCAATCAAGTTGCATCCCTGCTGTTACGCCATGCAACGTCCGATTAGCGCAGTCCGAGGATTGTCATCACGACTGGGCAGGGATCTGAGTCTCATCGAGAGAATTCAGGTACATACCCCGCAGGCTGGTGTGCAACCGCTCATCCACCACCAACCGATCTCCGGGCTGGAAGCCAAGTTCAGTATGGAATACGCGGTGGCGACCGCGCTGGTCGACGAGTTTCCTGGAATGGCGGAGTTCACCGACGCCTCGGTAAACCGAACTTTGATTCGCGCCTTGATGGAGCGCGTTGAGATTGTCGCTACACCTGGACCTGCTGAAGGTGTGATGGATGGCGCAACGCGAATCGCGGTCGAATGGTCGGACGGAACGGTTACCGAGTCCGCACTCGATCTTCCGTACGGGCACCCCGAACTACCCGCCAGCACCGACGACCTCTCCGCCAAGGTGACGAGCTGCGTCGGCCACGCGCGTGCAGGGGAGATCATGAACCTGGGTTGGCGCGACGCCGCAGACGTGCTGCGCCGCAACTTCTGACAAGCCCAGTCGTCGTGATGGCCGCCGTCATCTAGACAGCGGGGGCTGGCGGTGAGAAGACAGTGGTTCGCTTCATCGCCAGTCGTCGTCCACGCGTAGCCATCGACAGAGCGATCTTCGCGCTGGCCTCGTCGATCATCTCGTCACCGAGCATGACAGCACCCACAGCCCCACCGGCATCGGAGGTGTAGTAGGCGTACGCGTCGAGAATCAGCTCCGCCTTGTCGTATGACTCTTGCGGTGGAGAGAACACTGCATTGGCCACATCAATCTGGCCGGGATGTAGAACCCACTTTCCGTCGAATCCGTACGCGGCGGCGCGTTCGCAGTAGCTGCGGTATCCGTCCACGTCGTGGATCTTTGCGAACGGACCGTCGATGGCTTGAACCCCGTGCTTGCGTGCCGCAACGGCGATATCCATTAGTACGTGATCGAACGGATTGGGGCCGTGGTCCAGGTCCCCTCCCCCGATTGTGAGTTGCGGCATGTTCATTGCCGCACTGAAATCTCCCGGGCCGAAGATGATCGTCTCGAGGCGGGGCGTGGCCGCAGCGATCGCGTCGATGTCGCTGAGCCCACCAGGCCCTTCAATCTGCGCCTCAATGCCGATACCACCACGAGGAAGGCCCAATGACATCTCGAGTTGATTGAGCAGTACGTCCAGCCACAGGATGTGCGCGATCTTCTCGACCTTGGGCAACATGATGCAATCGAGATGCTCCCCGGCATGGGTCACGACACCGATGACGTCGTCGTAGGCCCACTTCGTATCGGCATCGTTGACGCGCACGACCCGTGCCTTACCCGTCCACGCTCCATCACGGAGCGCGGCGATGACATTTGCGCGCGCACCGGGTTTCGCGGCAGGAGCGACCGAGTCTTCGAGATCGAGGAAGACTTGATCTGCTTGCAGGGTCTGTGCCTTCGTGATCATCTTCTCGCTACTGCCGGGAACTGCGAGGCAGGAGCGCCGGGGACGATAAGGGCGTGGCATGGAATCCTCTTTCAAAATTGCGCTGAAACAACCGAATCAAGTAGGCGGCTGCACCTAAGAACGTCCTATGCCATATACCGGCATCGTGGCCCGTGATGTGGCACATTGGAGGGTGCCATCGCCTCCGCGCGGTGTCAACGGGTGGAGCTCAGCAGCCGCTACCTCGACGTCTGCTGGTCCAGCCACCACCGGTTACTGGATTGGCGTGCCATTATGTGGTACAAACCAGCCATGACAGAGGAGGCGCACGCGGACGAGGGAACCGCGGCGGACGGCGGAGGTATGAAAAGCCTCATTCGGGGACTTCAAACGCTGGAGGTCATCTCAGAACACCAGCCTATTGGCGTCGGCGAGCTTGCCCGGATGCTCAAGCTGCCGAAGTCGACCGTCCAGAGGACTCTGGTTTCGTTGGCTCAAGCCGGATGGCTGGAACCTGCGGGGTCCGAGCGAACCCGTTGGGAATTGACGCATCACGTGTGGACGATCGGTCAGCGCGCCGGGAAAAGCACTCTCCTGCGAGACGTCGCGATGCCTCTGATGCGAGAACTCGGTACAACGACCGCCGAAGCGATTCACTTGGCGGTGCCCGGCGGCACACAGGGTGTGGTCACCCTGGATCGGGTCGATTCGACGCAACCTGTCCGCGTCTACAACCCCCTCGGCGCGACGTTCCCGTTTCACTCGTGTGCCTCCGGAAAAGCCATCTTGGCATTCTGGCCACAACAACGTGTCGACGAGGTGTTGTCCCGCCCGCTAGCCAAGATGACAGATCGCACCACTGTCGATCCCGAAGCATTGCGGCTCGAGCTGGACGAGGTACGTGAGCGCGGGTATGCGCTCAATACCGCAGAGAACCGACCGGGAGTATGCGCGATCGGATGTCCGATCCGGGGACGCGACGGCTATGCGGTTGCGTCCATCAGCATTTCAATGCCTCAGGACCGCTACGACTGGCGACATGTTCCCAAGTGGGGTGAGCAACTGATCGCGGCCGCCACCAAGATCGAAAGTGCGTGGATCGAATCAAACGCCAACTAACCTGAGATCTTGTAGCCAGGGGACTGGATCGGGGATCGTCTGGTTGTTGGGCGGCCTGATCTTCAGGGTCTGCGGCGAGCGCAGTCGTCAATTGCGGTGAAGTTGTCGAACTTTCCGCGCCGACCGGATCGTCTAGCCGAGGTGTTAGCGGCATCGGCTTTGCCGCTTGAGCACTGCGAGACCGGCAACCGCCCCCTGTCAAGATGTTTGAGGA
This sequence comes from Mycobacterium sp., assembly GCA_025965975.1. Classification (GTDB taxonomy): domain Bacteria; phylum Actinomycetota; class Actinomycetes; order Mycobacteriales; family Mycobacteriaceae; genus Mycobacterium. The sequence continues at coordinate 12,943 of JAOPVX010000268.1, forward strand.
TGCGCCACACCCGGACTTGCTGATGTCGACGTTTGACCTCTAACTGGGTGGTGAACAACATCTTTCAGTTCGATGGGGCCTCCTTGTTGGTGTGTCGAGGGTGGCCTGGCCGCCAGGTTCAGCCGGGCGCCGTCCTCACGCGGTCCGATCGTGCCGCAACCGCTCGATGGGCGCGTCCCTATTCGAGGGCGCTGGAATAATTACGCATGTCACTTGTTAATCCAAGTGACTCTCATATAGTATCGAATTATGAACAGTTCGACGCGCCTCACGAGGAGCATGCACATGACGCTGGACCTAACGCCGGATCAACTGCTATCAACCACCCGCACAGTGCGCAAACGCCTCGATTTGTCGCGCCCTGTCGAGCGGCAACTGTTGCAGGAGTGCTTCGACCTCGCCCTCCAAGCACCGACCGGTGGCAACCAGCAGGGCTGGCACTTTGTCGTCGTGACCGACGCCCACCAGAAGAAGGCTCTTGCCGACCTCTACCGGAAATCCAAGAACGAGACCGAGCCGCCCGAGGCGCCTCCCGGACAGGAGGCCGTGATGGAGTCCGCCAACTACCTGGCGGAGCACCTCCAGGAGGTGCCGGTCCTGGTCATCCCGTGCATCGAAGGCCGGTATGAAAACGCTCCTCCCCTTTGGCAAGCCATAGCGTGGGGATCGATACTGCCCGCGACCTGGAGTTTCATGCTCGCCGCCCGCGCCAGGGGCCTGGGAACGGCATGGACGTCATTGCACCTGGCCCACGAACGCGACGCTGCCGCAGTGCTCGGGATCTCGTATGAGCAGGTGACGCAGGCGGCGCTGATACCGGTTGCTCACACGATCGGTACCGACTTCAAGCCCGGACCCAGGAGTCCCCAAGCTGAGCACATTCACTGGGATCGTTGGTAGCCAGCCCGTGTATCCGTAGGCGTGCTCGTAGCGGCGGTGGTAGTTGAACCAGTCGTCCCCACCTGACAGTGGCGTAATTTAATACGCGAGTCACTTGTTGTTTCCAGCGACTCTTGTCTAGCATCGGATTGACGGCGAGCACGGATTGATGGTCCGCGCCTGCCTCACATGGAATGAATCCTCCGGCTCGATTTTCCCGCACCTGAACGTCGTCTTACTCGGGAGTGCTGTTGAACAGGTTCGAACAACCGCGTGTCTGCGTATTGCCGGCACGCGAACAGGAAGGAAGTCACAGTGACGACAGAGGCGTTCATCTACGAGGCCATTCGGACCCCGCGTGGGCGCGGCAAGAAGACCGGTTCACTGCATTCCATCAAGCCGGTCGACCTCTTGGTCGATTTGATCCAGGAATTGCGCACCAGGTTCCCCGACCTGGAGGAAGATCGCATCTCCGACGTGGTCCTCGGCGTAGTCACCCCGGTCGGTGACCAGGGCATGGACATCGCACGCACCGCTGTCATCATGGCTGGCCTGCCGGACACCGTCGGGGGCGTTCAGCTCAACCGCTTCTGCGCTTCCGGCCTCGAGGCGGTGAACGTCGCCGCCCAGAAGGTCCGGTCGGGCTTCGAGGATCTCGTGATCGCGGGTGGCGTCGAGTCGATGTCGCGCGTGCCTATGGCCGCCGACGGTGGCGCCATGGCCATGGATCCGGCCACCAGCTACGACGCTTTCTTCGTTCCGCAGGGCATCGGCGCGGATCTGATCGCCACCATCGAGGGCTTCAGCCGCGACGACGTCGACGCCTATGCCGTCCGTTCGCAGGAGCTTGCCGCGACCGCGTGGTCGGGCGGGTACTTCGCCAAGTCTGTTGTGCCGGTGAAGGATATGAACGGTCTCATCGTCCTCGATCACGACGAGCACATGCGTCCCGGCACCAGTGTGGACGACCTGGCCAAGCTGAACCCGTCATTCTCCGTGATAGGTGAGTTGGCTGGCTTCGACGCGGTGGCACTGCAGAAGTTCCACTTCGTGGAGAAGATCAATCACGTTCACCACGGCGGTAACAGCTCGGGCATCGTCGATGGCGCGGCACTTGTGTTGGTCGGCTCCGAGGATGCCGGAAAGGACTCCGGGCTGACCCCGCGGGCCCGGATCGTCGCTACCGCCACCACAGGCGCGGACCCGACGATCATGCTGACCGGACCGACGCCGTCCGCCCTGAAAGCACTCGCCGTCGCTGGCCTGACGGTCGACGACATCGACCTCTTCGAACTAAACGAAGCCTTTGCCTCGGTCGTCCTGAAGTTTCAGAAGGACCTCAACATTCCGGACGAGAAGTTGAACGTCAATGGTGGCGCGATCGCGATGGGCCACCCGCTCGGTGCGACCGGCTCGATGATCGTCGGCACCATGGTCGACGAGCTGGAGCGCCGCAACGGCCGCTACGCGCTGATCAACCTGTGTGTCGGTGGCGGCATGGGCGTTGCCACCATCATCGAACGCGTCTAATCCCAACCGGCAGCTGAGAATTCAAGGAGACACAGGGTTGTGACAACGACTGAAATGAACAACATCATCGGTTGGGAACAGGACGCAGACGGCATCGTCGTCCTTACCATCGACGACCCGAACCAAGGCGCCAACACGATGAACGAGGCCTACAAGACCTCGATGGCGGCGACCGTGGACCGTCTGGAAGACGAGCAGGACGCCATCACCGGCGTGGTGCTGACCTCTTCGAAGAAGACCTTCTTCGCAGGAGGCGACCTCAAGGACATGAGGAAGGTCGCCCCGGAAGCCGGCCAGACGATCATGAACGACCTGGGGCAGATCAAAGGTGCGCTGCGTCGTCTGGAGACCCTCGGCAAGCCGGTCGTCTCCGCGATCAACGGTGCCGCGCTCGGTGGTGGCTTGGAGATCGCGCTCGCCACCCACTACCGCATTGCCGCGGACGTGCGAGGCTCGCAGATCGGTCTGCCCGAGGTGAGCCTCGGCCTGCTGCCCGCAGGCGGCGGTATCGTCCGCACCGTGCGCTTGCTCGGTCTGCAGGGTGCGCTGATGGGTGTGCTGCTGCAAGGTCAGCGCCACAACCCGACCAAGGCCAAGGAAATCGGCCTGATCAACGAGGTCGTCGGCTCGATCGAGGAACTGGTGCCCGCCGCCAAGGCGTGGATCAAGGCCAACCCCGAGGGTGGCGTGCAGCCCTGGGACAAGAAGGGATTCAAGATCCCCGGCGGCACCCCGTCCACCCCGGCGTTCGCGGCGAACCTGCCCGCGTTCGCGGCGAACCTGCGCAAGCAGCTTAACGGCACCAATATGCCCGCACCACGGGCGATCCTGTCCGCCGCGGTCGAGGGCTCGCAGGTCGACATCGACAACGCGTCGCTGATCGAATCGCGTTACTTCGTGCACCTGCTGACCGGCCCGGTCGCGAAGAACATGATCCAGGCCTTCTTCTTCGACCTGCAGTCGATCAACAATGGTGGTTCCCGTCCGAAGGATGTCCCGAAGCGCGACATCAAGAAGATCGGTGTGCTGGGCGCGGGCATGATGGGCGCGGGTATCGCCTACGTCTCCGCCAAGGCCGGTTACCAGGTCGTGCTGAAGGACGTCACGATAGAGGCGGCCGCGCGCGGCAAGCACTACTCGGAGAGGATCGAGACCAAGGCGCTCTCGCGGGGCACGACCACCGAGGAGAAGTGCAAGGCGCTGCTGGACCGGATCACGCCGTCCGCCGATGTAGCCGACTTCGCCGGCGTCGACTTCGTCATCGAGGCCGTCTTCGAGAACACCGAGCTCAAGCACGAGGTGTTCCAGGAGATCGAGGACATCGTCGATCCCGAAGCGCTGCTGGGTTCGAACACCTCGACCCTGCCGATCACCGGTCTCGCGACCGGCGTGAAGCGCCAAGAGGACTTCATCGGGATCCACTTCTTCTCGCCGGTCGACAAGATGCCGCTGGTCGAAATCATCAAGGGCGAGAAGACTTCTGACGAGGCACTGGCCCGGGTGTTCGACTACACCCTGGCCATCGGCAAGACCCCGATCGTCGTCAACGACAGCCGCGGCTTCTTCACCAGCCGCGTCATCGGCACGTTCGTCAACGAGGCGCTTGCCATGCTCGGCGAGGGTGTCGAGCCGGCCAGCATCGAGCACGCCGGATCACAGGCTGGGTACCCGGCACCGCCGCTGCAGCTTTCCGACGAGCTCAACCTCGAGCTGATGCACAAGATCGCGGTCGCCACCCGCAAGGGTGTCGAGGATGCAGGCGGTAAGTACGAGCCGCATCCGGCCGAGGCGGTCGTCGAGAAGATGATCGAGGCTGGCCGCCCGTCGCGGTTGAAGGGCGCCGGCTTCTACGAGTACGTCGACGGAAAGCGCACCCAGCTGTGGCCGGGCCTGCGCGAGACGTTCAAGTCGGGATCCTCGCAGCCACCGCTGCAGGACATGATCGACCGGATGCTGTTCGCCGAGGCGCTCGAAACGCAGAAGACTCTCGAT
>JAOPVX010000272.1 GCA_025965975.1 Mycobacterium sp.
GACTGATGGAACTGGAGGCACTGGGCGGGATCACCGGCGAGGTGCTCGACATCGGCTGCGGCCTGGGTGACAACTCCATCTTCCTGGCCTCCCGCGGATACTCGGTGACCGGGCTGGATGGCTCTACGGCCGCGATCGAGCAGGCCCGCACCCGTGCAGCCGCAGCCGGGGTGACGGTGAGCTTCGGCGTCGCCGACGCCACCAACCTCACCGGCTACGACGGGCGATTTGACACAGTGATCGACAGCGCGCTGTACCACTGCCTCGACGACGACGGCCGACAGGCTTACGCCGCCTGTCTCTTCCGTGCGACGCGTCCGGGCGCGCGCTGGCACCTGTACTGCTTCTCCGATGGCAACGTCAACGGCATGATCGCGCCAATGGGAGCCGCGCCGGAGGTGGTCGAAGCCCTGCTGCACGGGCCCACAACTATCGGACAGAACATTCGCGACACCCTCACCGGCAATGGCTGGCGAATCAACTTCTTCGGCCCGACCACCTATATGGCCAATGTCAGCGCTTTCACCCGCGACCTGAACGATCTGCCACAGGAACTGCGTGACAAGGTCTCGCCCGAGGCGCTGGAACAGATGCGCGGCATCAACGATCGGTTCGCCACCATCATGAAGCTCATCGACGACGACCGGGTATACCTTCCGTTCACCGTCGTGCACGCCGGGCGCGTCGATTGATTGGTCGCGCAGACGAACGCCCCACTCGATACCGTCCACGCGCTGCGGGCGTCCGGGCCGGCGCCCATCGGTGGGTCCACTGCCACTCCTACTAAAACGAGGTACCCCGATGAGTGAGCACCAGGCGGTGGTCATCGGCGCAGGTCCTTCCGGCGTCGCCGTGGCAGTCAGCTTGCTGGACTGCGGAGTTCGACCGCTTCTTGTCGATCGCGCCGATTATGTTGGTTCTTCCTGGCGAGGGCGCTACGACCGGCTCAAACTGAACACCGGCAGGCCGCTGTCCCACCTGCCAAACCGGCCCTATCCCCAGGGCACTTCCATCTTCCCGACGCGCAACGATGTCGTCGAGCATCTTCACCGGCACGCGCACGAAGACGGCATCGCGCTGCGGCTGGCCACGACGGTGAACCGAATCGATCCCAGTCGGGTGGCTGGCTCTTACAGACGTCCACTGGTGATATTGACGTGCGCCAAGTGGTCGTCGCCACGGGGTACGAGCACACGCGCTTCATCCCCGAGTGGCCCGGAAAAGACAGCTTTACTGGCGAGCTGCTGCATTCCTCCACCTGCCGCCAACCCAATCCCTTTGCGGGGCAAGCGAGTATTGGCGGTCGGCGCTGGCTCGTCCGGATCGAGATCGTCGTACTGGAAAAGCAGGAGTATAGAGACCCGGGCGAACATGCCCGCCCGGAATGCCGTCTCACCGCAGCGGGATTCGATTTATGCGTGGTGCTCGGCGCCCTTCAGCTGTGGGGTGACACCTACCTGCAACTGCCGGGCGGACCAGTCACGGCGCCTGCGAACGCAACACCGGTAACCCGTCGGCGTGGCATTCATCGACGACTCCGGGTCACCAATCGACCCGCATCAGGTCAGGCTCGACGGGCCCGCTTCCGGCAACGCCGGCCCGGTTAGCGTTCGTTAGTGCACAGCGGAAGTGGATCGCGCCAACCGCCAAACGCGAATCACTAGCCAAATAGCGCGGATCTGCTGGCCGTCGGACGAACACCGCCGGCAGACTGCTTAGCCTCGCCAGTATGAACTTCAAAATCGAATTCGGGCATGCTCGCTGGGCGGGGCGCGATGGCGGCGGGTGGAAGTAGGCCGGAAATGCGCGCGGGCGATGTGGTCGGTGCCGCTCCGTGGTCAGATCACGATCCCTACACCGACGAGGCATTGCTCGATCCGTGGCCGGGGTACAGGCAGTTGCGCGATGCCGGTCCGGCGGTGTGGCTGCCCCAGTACCAGATGTTCGCGCTGACCCGGTACGACTCGGTACGGCGTGCGCTGCAGGACTGGGAATCCTTCCCGTCCCGCAACGGGGTGATGATGAACGACCAGATGAACCAGGTGCTTCGCGGCAACACCCTGTGCAGCGACGGCGCCGACCACGACGCGCTGCGCGACGTGCTCGTCCGCCCGCTGACCCCCAGGGCACTGCGCCCAGTCCGAGAGGAGATCACCGCTGAGGCCGAGCGCGTGGTAGCAAAACTGGTCGCGCACGGCACCTTCGACGCCGCGACCGACTTAGCGAACCACCTACCGGTGACGGTGGTGTCGAACCTGGTCGGCCTGCCCGAGAAGGGCCGCGAGCGAATGCTGGTCTGGGGCCAGGCGTTGTTCAACTGCATTGGGCCGATCAACGACCGGACCATCGCGTCGTTTCCGGTCCTGCAGGAGATGATGAACTACGCCACCAATGAGGCGGTGCCCGAAAAGCTCAAGCCCGGTAGTTGGGCCCAGGGGATCCACGACGCGGTGGCACGCGGTGAGGTCCCTGCCCAAGCGTGTCCGGCCATGATGATCGACTACATGGGTCCCAGTCTGGACACCACGATCTGTGCCATCAGCAACGCGGTGTGGTTG
>JAOPVX010000017.1 GCA_025965975.1 Mycobacterium sp.
CACGACAACCTCCCGCGCCTGGGCCTTCGTGGTTAAGTGGTGTCGGGACAAGACCTCGTGTTTGAGGGTCGAGAAGAACGCGCCTCCGCGGCGGCGTTATCGAAACACGAACCGACCCTGCCCAAAAGTCGACGAGGCGGTGCCGTTACATGGCAATGCTTAAGCGATTCCGAAGTCCTTGACCTTGCGGTAGATCGTGGCGCGCGACATCCCGAGCGCGTTGGCCGCGTCAGCCTTGTTGCCCCCGTTTTCTTGAAGACTGCGCACGATCGCATCACGTTCAAGTGCTTCGATCTGGGTCAGCTTGCGTCTGGCCAGGGATCGGCACTGGGGGGGTAGCTTCTCCGGTTGAATCACACCCGAGCGCTGGTGGGCAACCGTTTCGACCAGTACCTGCCGTAACTGTGCGACGTTGCCTGGCCACGGCAGCTTGCCGAGTTGGCGCATCGTCTCCGGGGCGAGTTGGACGTCTGCTCCACGGGTGATTTCGCGCAAGAAGTACGGCACCAGCGCCTCAAGGTCTTCGATGCGGTGTCTCAAGGCGGGCACGGTGACCGTGTGGGCGAAGAATGGTAGGAGCAACATCTCAACCAGCGTGGAATGGTTGGCCGAGTTCATCGTGGCGGCGATCCACCCCCGCCCGGCGCACGATTGCAGGACAGCGGCGAGTGTCTCCAGGACCTCGTCGGGTAGGCAGTCCACATCGGCGAGGACGACAGCGAAGTTTTCGCCGTCGGTCGAGGCGACCAGTTCGCTGATGAAATGCCCAGGGGTAGGGAAGTTTTCGATTCGCAGGACGCGGACCATCTTGTCAGCGTTCAGGTGCTGTCCGACTGCCTGGGCGATCTTCGCTCGCCCTGAGCCTGTCTCGCCGTCCAGTGCGACCCAGTCCTGGTCGCGGCAGCACCGCTCGATCTGCTGGCAGGAGCGGTGCCATGAGCTGCTTCGCCCAGCCAGACCCGGGATGCTGGGGCGGATCGGTGATCCAATGCCGAACCGGCGAGGCGTCTCCTCGACGGCGAGCCGGACCTGGAACACAACGTAGCTTCCGTGGCCCCGGATCGGAATACGTTCCGCGGCAGTGATCTTGGCTGTACTGCCACTGGGCAGGTCGACGAGCGCCGTGTTGACGGCGTCTGTGCCGCACATGTCCGATGCGTGCTCCAGCAGGGCGATCTGGTCGCCGGCGTCCACAGCCTGGCGAAGATAGGGGTTCATCAGCACCACGTCACCCCCGATCGCCAACACCCCCAGCGGGAATCGGTGACTCTGGCGCAGGTAGGTCTCCAGCAGGGCTGTCTCATTCTCGCTGGTAAGGGCGGTCAGCCGATCCTCGATCTGGCTGCCGGCAGTGTTGGCCAGAGCGAACAGCAGCGGATCGGACTGGCTGGCCCAACAGGTGAGGTCGATGACACCGACCACTTTGCCTGTGATGGCGTCTCGAATGGGGGCGCCGGCGCAGGCGAGGCGGCCCAGCGTCCCCATGTAATGCTCGGGACCGCGGATGTAGGCGGGCCGCCCCGTCTCCAGGCTGGTCCCGATCCCATTCGTGCCAACGAACTCCTCGGCGAAGCTGTATCCGCGCGAGAGTCGAACACTGTCCAGTGCCCGCATTATCGTCGAGTCGGAGCACAACCGTTCCAGCACCACACCGTCGGCCGACGTCAGGATCACGCTGACGGCTTGTGCCGCCAAGTCGTCGGCCACCCGCCGCAGGACCGGGGCGGCCGCATGCACCAGCGGGGAGTCGCGGTCTGGTTCGCGGACGAACGGCAGGTCTACCCGGTCTGGGTGAACGTGCAGGTCACGCGAACGGCGCCAGGAATCCAGGACACCGGGGCGCAGGTTGACCGGATCCAGGGACCCGACGGTGAGGAACTGCTCCCGCGCTCGTCGGAGGTCTGTGGAGACGTCGGCGCTGGAATTCATTCGATGTACCCACCTCGGTGTTGAGCGGCTGCACTCAAGGTTAGGCCTTCTCAATTTGTGACCGGTCTCACATTGAGACGCTCAGCCTACGCGCACAGCGGTGTCATTGCTCATAGCAGTTCATCCGGACCAGACCAGGAGAAGAGACGTTGAGCAGGCAAAGTCTGAGCAAGGCTCACAAGAAGATCACCGAGCTGTCGTGGGAGCCCACTTTCGCCACTCCGGCGACGCGCTTCGGCACCGACTACAGCTTCGACAAGGCGCCCAAGAAAGACCCGCTGAAGCAGATCCTGCGGTCCTACTTCCCGATGGAGGAGGAGAAGGACAACAGGGTCTTCGGCGCGATGGACGGCGCGATCCGCGGGAATATGTTCCGCCAGGTCCAGCAGCGCTGGATGGAGTGGCAGAAGCTGTTCTTGTCGATCATTCCGTTCCCGGAGATCTCGGCGGCGCGGGCGATGCCGATGGCCATTGACGCGGTTCCCAACCCGGAGATTCATAACGGGCTGGCCGTGCAGATGATCGACGAGGTCCGGCACTCGACGATTCAGATGAATCTCAAGCGCCTCTACATGAACCACTACATTGATCCCGCCGGCTTCGACATCAGTGAGAAGGCATTTGCCAACAACTACGCCGGCACCATCGGCCGGCAGTTCGGCGAGGGGTTCATCACCGGCGACGCGATCACCGCAGCCAACATCTACCTCACTGTTGTCGCCGAGACCGCCTTCACCAACACTCTGTTCGTGGCGATGCCGTCGGAGGCCGCGGCCAACGGCGACTATCTGCTGCCGACGGTGTTCCACTCGGTGCAGTCGGACGAGTCGCGGCACATTTCCAACGGCTACTCGATCCTGTTGATGGCGCTCGCCGATGAAGACAACCGCCAGTTGTTGGAACGCGACCTGCGTTACGCCTGGTGGAACAACCACTGCGTGGTCGACGCCGCCATCGGCACCTTTATCGAGTACGGGACCAAGGACCGCCGCAAGGATCGGGACAGCTACGCCGAGATGTGGCGGCGCTGGATCTACGACGACTACTACCGCAGCTACCTCATCCCACTGGAGAAGTACGGCCTGAAGATCCCGCACGACCTCATCGAGGAGGCGTGGAACCGGATCTGGAACAAGGGCTACGTGCACGAGGTGGCGCAGTTCTTCGCGACCGGCTGGCCGGTCAACTATTGGCGGATCGACCCGATGACCGACCAGGACTTCGAATGGTTCGAAGAGAAGTACCCCGGTTGGTACAACAAATACGGCAAGTGGTGGGAGAACTACAACCGTCTGAAGTACCCGGGCCGCAACAAGCCGATCGCCTTCGAAGACGTCGACTACCAGTACCCGCACCGGTGCTGGACATGCATGGTGCCGTGCCTGATCCGCGAGGACATGGTCACCGAGAAGGTCGACGGTCAGTGGCGAACATACTGCTCGGAGACCTGCGCGTGGACCGACATCAAAGCGTTCCGCCCCGAGTACGAGGGTCGGCCGACGCCGAACATGGGCCGGCTCACCGGGCATCGCGAATGGGAGACCCTGCATCACAACCAGGATCTCGCCGATATTGTCACCGGGCTCGGCTATGTCCGCGATGACGGCAAGACGCTCATCCCGCAGCCCCACCTCGACCTCGACGACGCGAAGAAGTTGTGGACGGTCGAGGACCTGCGCGGCATCACCTTCCAGAGCCCGAATGTGCTGCTGAACGAGATGTCCGACGTCGAGCGGGAAACGCACGTCGCCGAATACAAGGCGGGTGGGCCAGCCGGCCGCCCCGCCAAGGCTGAAGTACCGGCCTGATCCCGGTCCCGGTGGCACAGCGGGACGAAGCCCGCCGTGCCACCGGGACTTCCACCACCAGATAGGAGACGGTTGCCGTGGGTGACAACCACACAGTCCGGTTCGAGCCGGTCGACCTCGAGATCGAGGTCGACGAGAACGAAACCATACTGGATGCGGCGTTCCGGCAAGGTGTTTCGCTGATGCACGGTTGCCGTGAGGGCCAATGCTCGGCGTGCAAGTCGTTTCTGCTCGACGGCGACATCCAGATGGACCGGTACTCGACGTTCGCGCTGGCCGACTACGAGAGCGAGGAAGGGTATGTGCTGCTGTGCAAGGCCCACGCCTACAGCGACTGCGAGATCGAGCTCATCAACTTCGACGAGGACGAGCTGCGCAACGCGGTTCCGCTGCAACAGCTTCGGACCCGGATCATCGAACTCACCGACCTCACCCAAGATATCGTGTCGCTCAAGCTGGAGCTGATCGAACCCGATAGCTACGAGTTCAAGCCCGGCCAGTACTCCGATCTGATGATCCCGGACACCGAGGAACACCGCTGTTTCTCGATGGCGACCACCCCGAGCACCCCCGGCCAGCTGGAGTTCATCATCAAACGCTACCCGGGCGGGCATTTCTCCGGGTTGCTGGAGACGCAGCTCCAAGTCGGCGACGAGTTGGCGCTGCGTGGCCCGTACGGCTCGTTCACCATCAAACACAACTCCGAACGTGAGATCGTATGCATCGGCGGCGGTGCCGGTATGGCACCGATCCTGTCGTTGCTCAAGCACTTGGTCGAGTTGGGCAGCCAACGCAAGGTCCATTTCTACTACGGTGCCCGCACCGCGGCGGACCTGTTCTATCTGCACGCGATCAAAGAACTGGGCAATCAGCTCATCGACTTCACCTTCGTGCCGGTGCTGTCCGAGGAGACCGCGGCCGACTGGGACTCCATGGGCGTGGCCGAAGGCGACTTCGGGTTCGTCACCGACGCCGTGGACCGTCGTGAATCCGACCTCAGCGAGGCTGAGATCTACGTCTGCGGGCCGCCGCCGATGGTGGACGCCGCTATGGCGATGCTCGAGGGCAAAACGGTTGCCCGGGAACATATCTACTTCGACAAGTTCACCACCACGGTTCACCAAGCGTAGTCCACAAGAAAGGGAGAGTACCCACATGAGCGCACCCATCGCCGAGCGCGCCGCGCCCGACCCCGAGCCGGCCAAGCCGGTCCGCAGTTTCCCCGAGCCGCAGTTCACCGACGCCGAAGCCGGCGCTTTGGAGTTCCCCAGCTCAAAAAGCCGCAGCTTCAGCTATTTCGAGCCGGCCAAGCTGCGGGCCACCACGTATGAAGACGTCACCTTCGATGTGCAGCCCGATCCCGATCGCCACCTCACCCAGGGCTGGATCTACGGGTTCGGCAACGGCCCCGGCGGCTACCCGCAGGACTGGACCGAGCTGAAGTCCGCCGACTGGCACAAGTTCCGCGATCCCAACGAGGAGTGGGAGCAGACGATTTACCGCAATAACGCGAACG
>JAOPVX010000297.1 GCA_025965975.1 Mycobacterium sp.
AGCATGAGCCGCTCAACATACTTGGCGACTAGGAACGACTGAGTTCTGTACATGACCAGGGAAAACAAGGCCACGTCAGAGTTCTGCAGGTCGAAATATGTTTGACCCGGCTACTCACTCGCGACCGACAAGAGTGAGGCGATATGACCACCATAATTCCTGACGTCCCCGTCCCGCCCGGCGCCCGCCCGGACACCTGGCAGGACGACGTTCCGCAGCCGTACCGGATCCTGTTCGGCGAGCTGCGCAACACAGATGGCGTCGAATACACGACCGTCCGGGGCACCGCAGTCCAGTACGGCGATGGGCGGATCGACGACGGCAGCGTGCACGAGCCGCCGAGTGTCTACCTCGGCGACGATGCGCTGTCTAGCAGCCAGGCTCGCGAGCTGGCGGCCGCGCTGATCGCGACTGCCGACGAGGTCGACGGGTGGGTGACGCGATGACCACCAGTCCGCACGATGTACCGCTGCCCGCCGGCGCAACCGAGACCTCCGACTGGGCTGACGTCGGCAGTCCAGATGAGTTCCGGTCATTCACCGGCCCGACTTGGACAATCCCGGGACTGCAGTATTCGAACGGCGACGATGCGGCCGTCTTCATCTACGGCACCCAGCTCGCCGACGGCACCGTGGAAGAGCGGTGTATCAGGCTCGGCGGGGTTCATTGGGATGACGAGCTGACCAGCCAGACGGCGCGGCTACTGTCCGCGGCGCTGGCCGCCGCAGCCGACGAGCTCGACCGGTTGACGGGTGTGCAGCGATGACCGCCGCGCTCGACCGCCGCTGCGAACTCTGCGGCGCAGAGCCCGGAACCGCGTGCGTGAACACCCTGCACCCAAACGAGCCGCTACCCGGCCGCACCCACCACCTCGTCCGCAAGGTCGACCAGCTACCGACGATCGACCTCGGCTCAGCGACCCACCTCCGCCAAGTCGCCGACGCGATAGCCGAGCTCAACTCCACGCAGGGCCTGCCGTCCGACCGGGCGTCGGTGTCGCCGAAGTACTTGCTCGCCGCCGCGGACGAGATCGAGGCGGCCGATGCTCTGGACCGGGCCAAGGAGCGGCCATGAGCACCGCCACGGCATTCGAGGCCGTCATCTCCGCGTGGGATGAACAGGTGCGCTGCGAGATGACCACCCAAGCCGTGACCGGCTGCCGGCGGCTGGCTTATTGGCGCGCCGACCTCCACGGCTGCGAACGGGCTCTGCTGTGCGGACAGCACAAGAACTCGTGGACGCGGCGCGCACTGCACCACTTCCGCGCCGACGGGGCTGCGCGGTGCTGGTGGTGTCGCAAGCGATTCGATCGCTTCGACGACGCGTGCAGGGTCACACCACTGTGAGCACCGCGCTGCGGCTGGTCCGCGACAGCGACGGCGGCGACGAGCTGCCGCCGCTAGTGGCGTGGGAGCTGTTCATGCGCGGCGCCGGTCGCGCGGAGCGCACGGTGGGCGACGGTCTGCGGGTGATGGGCATGCTGGAACGGCACGCCAACAAACCGGTCGAACACCTTGCCAGTGTCGACGTGTCCCGGTTCCTGGCGCGGCCGGAACTCAAACCGTCCTCGCGCGCAAGCTATTTCGGGGCCATCGCGATGTTCTTCAAGTGGTACGGCGACAACGGCGGCGCTGACATCACGGCGCGGCTGCCCCGGCCGCGGGCACCGAAGGGCGCGCCGCGGCCCGTGTCGCGCCCGGGTCTGCGCGCGCTGCTTGAAACACGGATGCATGGGCGCACGCGGGTGATGATCTTGCTCGCGGCTTTGGCCGGGCTGCGTGTGCATGAGATAGCCAAGATCCGCGGGGAGGATTTCGATTTGGACGCGCGGACGTTGCGCGTCACCGGCAAGGGCAGCCGCACCGACACTCTGCCGCTGCACGATCTGTTAGTCGCCGCGGTGCTCATCATGCCTCGGCGCGGCTGGTGGTTCCCCGGAAATAGCCGGCGCCCGGGTCAACACGTCCACAGCAAGGCGGTGTCGGACATCATCGGCGACGTGATGCGCCGCTCCGGCGTGCCGGGCACACCTCACTGCCTGAGGCATTATTTCGGGAGTTCCCTCGTCGCGGCCGGGACTGATCTGCGCACCGCGCAGACGCTGTTGCGGCACCAGAACCTCAATACGACCGCCATCTATGTCCAGGTGGCCGACGTTAAGCGCGCCGAGGCGATCGAGCGGCTCGACCCGTTGGGGTCCGCACTTGTCGGACCCCCGGAGAACGATCAGCCGCTATGACCCGTCTCGTCTGGCAGTTCATCGGCACCCTGCTCTTGGTGGGTTTGATGCTGAAGTATTGGTGGCTGATCGTGTTGGTGGCCGTCGTGGTGATCCTGTTCAGGGGGGCGCCGGGCTGGTGGCGCCGATATCAAGCATCGGTCGCCGCCGAGGAACGGCGCCTAGCCGCGATCGCCGCCCGCGCCGACCAGCAGCACGCCTGGACGCTCGCCGGCGACCCACGAGGGACATACGGCGCCGCGACCGAAGGGAACCGGACAGCGGCCCGCCGCGTCTGACCTATTGCTCCCCTCGGCCCGCCACTCGCTCCCCTGGTGGCGGGCCGATCGCGTTTCTCTGTCTGAGGCGTCGAAATACAGGTAGTCCAGTACTCGCTCTTGATAGCCACCTCATGGCCGATGATGAGATAGCCCGCGGAATTTTGGAACTTTTGCCAATATTCCGCACTCCAACGACCGCGGCAGCTCGCCCGGAAGGAACCAGAAGGGCAGGGGAAACTTCATGGCACAAGGTCTAGCCGGTAATATGCGGCTCTCTAGCAGCGTAAAGAGTTGTGATACGCGCCCAACATCGCGAACCATCACTGCACTTTTGGCCGCGATTGGCGCTGGGTTTGCGGTATTCACAGTGATGGGCGCACCCATTGCCGTCGCCCAGGTTTGCAAGCCCGGTCAACAAGAAATCAACGGTCAATGCACCGACCTCCAGAATGTGGACAACCCCCCAGTCCTTCCACCTGGCACTCCCGGCAAGATTGTATGCACTCAGCACAGCTGCTCGTACTACCGGAACTGACACCTTGCTCAGCGAAGCCAGGCCAACTCTGGGCCCGTGGGTTAAAGCACACCTGCGGTCGGTCCGCCTAATCGACGGCATGCGCTGACCCGCGTCTGACCTACTAGTCGGCCCGCCACCAACATGCCCACGGTGGCGGGTCGATTCATAACTTCTCATCGAAGACGTGACCCGGTACCGCCCGCACCCCAGGCAGGGATGCGGGCGGCACGGACAGCTTGGATGTGGTGGGCAGCACGCCTGGGTCCTGGCCGGGGATCCGCGAGGGACGTACGGCGCCGATGAAGGGAACCGGACAGCGGCGCAGCGCGTCTGACTCACTGCTCCCATCGGGCCGCCAGTCAGATCCCCCACGGTGGCGGGCCGAACCATTTCCATGTCTGAGCTGCAGGTTCTGCCATCTGGTGAGCGCCGCCGACATAGCGGGACAAAAAGTTGTCACCCGTTGGGGGGCTGGCTGCTCTCACCTGTAGAGGCGACCACCAGGGTCGCCAACACCACAAGGGAGACACCAATGAAGCATTTCAAGATCGCAACCCTCATCGGCACCGGCGCCATCATCACAGGAGCACTGTTCGGCGCCATGCCCAGCCCCGTCGCTTTTGCTGCCTGCAACGAGGGCACGCCGAACTGCCTCCGGGTCGATGCCGGGCACCAGAAAGTGCAAGACCAAATCAACAATGCAGAGACCAGTGGACAATGCGCAGGACCGAACGGGTTCTGCGACGACTCCATACCAGGCAGCGACGTGACGCCCCAGGAAGGCGCCGTGAAACCCCCGACCAAGCCGGTCACCATCCACGCGCCGGTCACGACAAACACGCGATAATGGCCGGTTTCGCAGTACACGACGGCTGGAAAAACCCCACGCCTTCGGCCCGCCACCCAACTCCCGACGGGCCGGCGGCGGTGCGGATCTCGAATCGTGGAGCGTACCGATGCACACTGACACCGTGGCCGCCGTGTTCACCTGTACGCACTGCAGCACGGTGCCCGAGCAGGTCGTCGACGGCAAGGCCACGATCGCGATCGTGCGCCACCAACTTGGTTGCCCGACGCTGCTAGCCCGGACGCGCACACGCTGGCCCCGCGCAGGTGCGCTGAACGCCGAGGAGTTCGACCGACTCGACCCGTTCGGGTGATTCGGGCGGCGATGGAAGCTGCACGGTGATGAGCACCGCGCAGGTCCGTTCAACTGTATCAATTTGGTACAGTTGAACGCGTGAAGGTGCAGCCCGGGAAGATGAGCATTCGCGCGGTGGCGAAAACACTCGGCATGAGCCCGACGACCGTGTTAAAGCTGGTCCACGAGGCTAGTCCGCCAGATGAGAACGGCATGATCTACGTTGGCGAGTGCCTTGGCCTCGACGGGAAGATCAGGCCGAGCAGACGTTTCGACACGACGGAGCGGGACGCCCGTATTCGTGAACTGCGTGCCTCCGGTCGATCAGTGCGCGCGATCGCGTCCGAGATCAGATGCTCTGTCGGCACCGTGCACCGCGTCATTCAGAAATTCGGCTGACGATGGGCCAGCTGTTCTCCCTGCTGCTGCTCGTCGGGTTTGTCGGTGCCTACTTCAAATGGATCGCGCTCGCTGTCGCAGCGTGGTTCACATACCGATGGGGCCGCGCGGCGTGGGCGCGGCATTGCGCGGACGCAGACGCGTGGGCGGTTGAGCAGAAGGCCATCGCCGCCCGGGCCGACCAGCAGCATGCGTGGGTGATGGCCGGTGAGGACCGCGGCGTGTACGGCGAGGTAGGCCGCGTTTTAAACGCGACCCCCAGCCGTCTTCGAACCGAATCGCACTAGCGTCTGTCTATCAAGTGTTCGGCCCTGCCATCGTTACCACATGCATGGTGGCGGGCCGAACCCCTGCAGCGTCAGTCTGGCCAGACGCCTTCGACCATAAAAAGGGGTTCGGTGCCGGGCCCGGAGCTACGGCACCAACTGCGGCCGGTTAGCTTCCAGATCCATCGCCCATTGGATGCGTGCAGCGTCACATGAGTGCCGTCGAAACTCAATCCGACGTCGGGTTCTGCTCGGCTGTGCTCGAGGACATGTTGGGCGAACCACATGACCGGCGTCGCGTGGTCGACGCACAGCCGGTCGCCGTCTCGGCGAAATCGCACTTCCCCGGATGGTTGCGGCGGCGCCCCGACGTTGTGCATTGTCACGCTCATGCGTCTCGCTGTGCCATTCCCGGCCCCTGACCAAGCCCGCGCCCCGTCGACCGTCGACGATGCAGTTGGAGTATCCCCCAGCTGGATGACAGATCAATCATGATTTAGCAGATTTAGCAAACTCTTCAAATAACGTTGACGTTTATTATTTGTGATCTGGACCCTGGCTGGCACGCAGGTCAACCCCCGATTTGGGAGCACCCCGGCCAAACCCCCCGGGCTGGGGGTGCGGTGCCAGCTAGCAATCGGTCATCGGCTCGAGTTGTGTTGGGCGAGCTGCGGTGAGACCACGGCCGGGAAGTGGATCATCCATCCGCCGACCCGTTGCCCGAATGGCCACACCTTCGGCCCTAACCGGGCGCTCGTGGGCTATCAGGCTTGTCTCGGTCACGGCGGCGGGCACACCACCTGGACTTGCTGCACATGCGACGAGACGGTGTACGGACCGCCGCTCAACACCCACTGCACGACGCTGGACGGGCCTGCGAGCGTGCGGATCTCGAATCGGTAGTCAGCGGAGCACACTGACACCGTGGCCGTTAGCGCCACGCCGAGAAGACGGGCCAGACGATCACCGCAGTCAACGGACTGCGGTGATCGCTACCAACCGCCGTGCTTGGTCGTCGGACCCTTTTCCGATCGTCTGGCACCCGGTGGTAAGTACCTATCTGCCCGATGCGGGTCTTCTCGGCTCTTGCAATCTTCCGCTGTGAGAGACCGTCATTACTCCAGGTCTGCGCGAGTTCAAGGGTGCTCTTCAATAAGCGCTTCCACGTCGGGATGCTCCCAAGGTAGTTGGATCCCGGTTCTGGGACGCCGGGCGTCTCTTCGACGACCTCAGCCGGATTCGGCGACGGGACGATACCGGCCGCCGCGCCGATCGCCATGAACAACGGCGCCATGAGCGCATCGCCCACAGACCCGCGAGGCGAGGGGTGTGATTCGTGCGCGTGCACGAGTTCCCGCACTGTCGCCCCGATGGCGTCGTAGGCCTCCTGCTCTGTCTTCGGGTCAGCTTCGAGCAGCCGGCGATAGACCGCACCCAATTCGTTTGTCCAGTACTGGAGTTCGGCGTTCCAGCGCCGATGCTTGTCCGAGCGCCGTGCGAACAAAAAGCCCAGCGCGACGCCGCCGAGCGTCACGAGTCCCCCGCCCACGGTTGATATCAGGGTCATCCAGAACTGGAACCACTGATCGGGTGTCACGCCGGATCACGATAGCCCCTGGCCTTGATCGACCTCGGTGTACGCAGCACGGGCATCCTGAAATCTGTGGATCGCCTCGGGGTCCGTCGGATTCTCACACAGGTTCGATGGCGGGCTTGGCCCAGCGATTCGGAACCCAGTGCTGGCCCCGGGCATCCCCGCGGCGGTAAGGATTTCGACCGCGCGACCCTAGCCGCTATGCCCGATCAGCGTCTTGTACTTCGGGCAGTATGCCTGGATCGCTGCGCCCGAGAAGAACGCGGCATCCGACTGCGTGATCGACGTGCCCTGCTGGGCGTTGTAGCCGACCATGCCGTTGACCACATCAACAAACGTCTCGCTCGTGGTGTCCAGTACTCCGCAGATCGCCTGCGCCTGC
Source organism: Mycobacterium sp. (assembly GCA_025965975.1). Taxonomy (GTDB): domain Bacteria; phylum Actinomycetota; class Actinomycetes; order Mycobacteriales; family Mycobacteriaceae; genus Mycobacterium. Next base: position 6,799 of record JAOPVX010000297.1, read on the forward strand.
GTGACCGGCTGCGGAACCGATATGCCGTCATTGCTGATGACCTGCATGAAGATCGCATCGGTGTCGTCGGCCTGCGCCGGCGCTGCGAGCATGATCGCGCACGGCACGACGGCTACGGCCAGGATGGCTCTCATGCAGCAACATGCTAGACCCCGGCTACCACCAGTGTCGGCGTTTCGGGCAACCATCATTTTGGCCCCGCGGCTGGGCCGGCGGGATTGCGGCGACCAGGCGACGGGCCGCGCCGTAGCCGGTCGATTCGCAGACACGCCGAGCTGCACGCCGGGTTCTGTCGTCACATCGCCCTAGCGTTGTGCTCATGCATTACTACGAAAACACGGGCCGCGTGTGTGAGCACACCGGCGAGCCCATCAGCTATCAGGTCGTCGAAGCTCAGGTATTCGGCGGCGAAACGATCGAGACCCGGACGGGCCCCAGCTGCTGGATACCTGACTGATCTAGACCAATGGATGATGAGTAGATCGTGGGAGCCTCGCAGCGCGTACGGCTCACTTGATTAAGACCTAGGCTTCTGGCTGTGTTGGGCGAGTTGGTTCAGACCACTGACGGGAAGTGGATCACCCGACCACCGACTCGATGCCCCAACGGGCACAGCCGGCGATGGGCACACAAGCGCAAACCCTGGTGTCCCGAATCTGGTTAACTAATCCCATTATTGGGTAACACGCCGGTGGCGCGGTTCGTTCGCATATCCCGTTCCGTGCTGGGCTGGCCGGCAGCCGTGGCGTATGGCTGTCGGTCAGTGCCCGACAGCGCTAGGCGGGGGTGTCCGTGTGTTGGGGGTATGTCCTGGGCGCGTTTCGGGTGGTTTGCTGCCGGGTAAACCGGTCGTTAGCGCGGAGAGATTGGGGGTTCGCTCTGCGTGAGGTGGCTGGCGGTACCCCCTTTACGACGAGCGCTTGGCGGCGTTCAACCGTCGGCCACCGCACTGTCGCGAAGACCACTCACTGTACGACTCTCGCTGAGTCGGGCAACCGTGCGCGAATTGGTGCGCTCCACGCTCCCCTGGGGCGTTAGCCTCGAATCGGTTCCCATCCCTCGGCCCGCCATCCAAGATCCCCACGGGTGGCGGGCCGACTGCTGCCTCGTGGAACTATCCCACGGGTTGGGCCGGGACGGGTGCGGGAGCTGGCGGCAGCCAACAGGAGGCGAAGGCCGCCGCGCGGGGACTCTGGGGACCGCCCTGCTTCGGCGAGACTGCTTCAGTTCCGCGCTAGACGAAATGGAACTCGGGTTACTCCGTCAGCGCGTGATAACAGCAACCGTAATGATTACTCCGCGGTTGCGCTATCACTTACCCGCTTTGACCGGCGGAGCCGCCACCGACGTCGCGGGGACCGACGCCGGAGTTGTCGCTGTAGCCGTCGCTCCTAGGGTCATAACGCTGACGACGGGTTGGGCGAAGGTTGTGTTCGTCGCTGCGCTGCCCGACCCCGCGAAGATACGCGGGCCGGGTTTGATATCAATTCCGCCGTAGGCGGCGCTCAAGGTGCCCAGTGCGATGAACGCCCCAGCACCGATTACGCCAAGCAGAATCTTCACGTTGCGTTGCTTCGATCGCGTTTGGCTTACGTTCATTACCCTATTGTCGCGCTGTCAATGGCCAAGTGGAAGTATCCGCTGGCGGCCAGATAAAAGTCCCCGCCCCGTGCGGTAGTTCTGTGGTGGGTTAGGGATTCTCCTTCCGGTGTTGGGCCTCTTTCATGCGGTAGGACTGGCCGTTGGTGAGCCGTCGGCCCGTCATCCTCTTGGGTGACCGGCCGACCGCTCGTGACAGGCTGATGGATCGTGACAGGCTGATGGATCGTGCGGCCCCCAGGGCCGGCTGATCTACCTTGTGCACCCATCAACGAACGTCTGAGGGCTGCGGCGTGCACAGTTGAACGTTGCCCCGCCGCCTCGCCGCCGTCTCGGCTGCAACTCGTTCACCCTCCTTACCGCTAACCATCGGAACAAAGCACCCAACGTGGCATCGACGTGAGTGTTAATTTGCTATCAAAATAGAACAAGGGCGTCAATTCCCTACTTCCTGCAGCGATAGCGGGCATACGTTGTACTTGTTAATTAACTCGCGGCGATCAGCCGCATGGGGAAAGGAAAGATCATGGCGAAGCACAGAGCAGTGTCACGTCAGTCTGTACGCGCGCGGACAGTCGTCGGGGGTGTGTTAGCGGCCGGCGCAGTGATATTGGCGGCACCGGTCGGCATCGCATCGGCAAGCCCGACCACACACACGACGAACACCGACAAGGGCGCCGCTAAGGCCGCCATGCAGGTCAAGCCCCCCGTCAGTCCGTTCCGCCGGGAGTTGCGAGAATTCCGCCAGTTCCTAAGGAGTCTCGATCGCGACGAGGCGCCAGCGCCGCAACCTGCGCGCTGAGCGCGTCTTCGGTGGTCGGCCCGTCATCCT
>JAOPVX010000231.1 GCA_025965975.1 Mycobacterium sp.
CGGGCCCGGTGTGCGGGTGATCCTCGACGTAGACGTTCAACAGCGGGTGGCGCTGCTGCACCACCGACAGGGCGGCATCGAGCACCGCCGGATCCAGGTCGTCGGCCAGCTCGGCCACCACGCAAAAGTGCAACGTGCTCTTCTGCGAGAACCGGTAATACATCCGCTCGAAGGCACCAAGCGGACGAACCGAAGCACCCCTCGGCTCGAGCTGCTGCTGATTGCGGTGATCGCGTTGGGCCCCATGGACCATTGTTTCGTCGGGACTCGTAGTCAAATTCTCTTCTCATTCCGATGTGCTGGTGGAGCCGCCGTCTCGGCGGAATCACCTACGAGAGTGCAGCACTGACGTGCAGCGTCAGCTTGGGCAATCACGCTGGCGCCGCTACCACGCCAGCCCCGAGGATGGGCGACCCAAATTTGAGCGCGACGTTCCATAACGGCGAGGCTAAACACGACGTCGGCGGGGTTCCTCCGGCGGACGGCGGATCCGCGTTATTTGGCTAATGATTTGCGTTTGGCGGAAGTTGGCCCGATCCACTCCCGCTGCGCGCTAACGAAAGTGCTTAGGTTCGTGGAGATCAGTGTGCAGCGCGCAGGGCTTGCAGCGGTGTTTGGCCGTACATCGTTTTGTGCGCAGCGGCGAAGCGGCCGAGGTGAGTGAACCCCCAGCGGTGCGCGATGGCGGCGACCGTGCTGTGGAAGGGATCTGCGGACCGCAGATCCCGGTGGGCACGGCGGAGTCTGACCACGCGGACATAGGCCATCGGCGACATGCCCAGGTGACGCTGGAATCCCTCCTGCAGCGTGCGAACGCTGACGTGGCATTGCCTCGCCAGTGTCGAGATGGTCAACGGCAGGTGCGGTCCGCCCTCGATGATGTCCATCGCATCACGGACCGCCGCCGGCCGGCCCGGCTCACAGGGCGCGGCCAGTGCTTGGCGATAGGGGTGTTCGGCCACCAGCAGCAAGCCGTGGATCAGGCTTTCCACCAACGGCTCCCAGACCACAGCATGGCGCATCAAGCTGTCCGGGCCATCGAGCTGACGCTGGGCCATCAGCAGGAGCCGCACCCAGTCCTGGGCAGCACCTGCTTTCAGCGGCAGTGAGGCGTTGAAGGGGATCGGGGAATCTACCGAGCCCTCGAGCAGTGTCTCGAGTGCTCGATCGACAGCGACTTGGTCGATCTTCACTGCCAGATGGCGACTGCCGCCAGGCCACCGGGTCGCCGTCATCTCGGCGTCGGGCCGATACACCGAGGCCAGTCTGGGAGTCGACGTCAGCTGCTGGCCCCGATGCCGCGACTCAAGCCAACCTTCGAGGGGAACACAGACATGGTAGCTGGCGCGAGACTCGTCGAAACCGAGTGCGACATCCGTCTCGTAGGTGATGTCGCCCACCGTGATCGGCCCCACACAGGTAACCCGCTGGGTGAGGCCGAAGCCGTGCGATGGCCCCAGCAGTTTGAGCCAGTGTGGGTAGTAGGAGGTCTCACAAAGCTGAATCGCCTGCTCTGGTGACGTCGTGCGAAACCACGGATCCGACTGCGCTATCTCGGTGGCGTCACCCATCGCTGTTTCCCATCGTTTTCGTCGCTTCCCACTAACCGGGTCATGTGGTGAACCACCAACGACAGGGGCGACAAGTTCAGCTCCGGACACGTCGCTGTCGTGGCTCGTACGGGGGTCGCCGACGCCGTCCCGCGACGACCATCTGAGCGTCAAGGTGGTTGACAGTGCCGAAGCGCCGCGCAGGAGTGCCTTTGAGGATCGCCTTCCAGGGTGCCCATGTCATTAGCGCTGACACCCATCTGCGCTTCCCGCTAGCCGCCACTTACCGCTACGCGCCTGAGGTGCGGGGTGTGACATCCGCCGAACGCGAATCATGAGCCAAATAGCGCGGATCGGCCGGCGATCGGAGGCACCCCGCGCGATCCGCAGCCGAAGGTGGAGGTATGCCAGAGCTGAGATCACGAGCCCGCACTGCACCCGTCTGGCTCTACGGGCGCGTGCTGCGCGACGCGCCTGGTAGCCCAGATTCAACTCGGGTGCAGCGCCGCCGCTATCGGTTCGGAGGCGGGTGCTTTCAGATCAACCTCGCCCTTTCGGCCCGGCCCGGATTCGCCGATTCCCAGCTCGACGGTGGTGGCGGGATCAACGGTGGGCCGCGGCCTGAACGAACTCATCGCCTCCACTCGGCAATCCGAAGACGAGTTGTTGCCCACGCATCCGTGGATCCCTGGCACGAGCCCGCCGCCGACCCCGACTGTGAATCAGGGGGACGGGCGACGCTACCGCTGCAGGTGCTTCATGCGCCGTTGCATCCAACCGGTGACGCGGCCGCCGTGATCGCTGGGCCCGGCGGCCCACTGCTGCGGGCACAACGCGCTGTCCCAGGCTTTCACCCAGCCTCCCATTCCGGCGCATCGCGGCGGATACAGCACCGGGGTGACAAACCTGTATCAGGTTGGCGCTGCCAGCTGGTCGGGGTCGGCGGCTCCTCGGGTCGGGCCGTCGCTCGAGGACTCCTGAACCGGACCTGATCACGCGCCGGCTCGCAGAACGCGTAGCTGGCGAACGAGGCGTATCCGTGGGGCCGGCCGGCGCAGTTGCCAAAAGCGGATGCCGTACGCCAACGATGCACTCCCGCAGTTGATTCAGTCGACACAAATGGTCCACCAACACACCGGAATGAGCAGAGGATATGAAAACGAATCCCGATGAGGCAATCGTCGGTGGGCCCGATTTCGCCGAACGCGTTCATCGCATTCAGCGGAGGCTTCACGCTGAGCTAAGGCCGCAGTACGACTTTGTGGTCTGCGGAGCGGGCTCGTCGGGATCGGTGGTGGCGCGTCGCCTCGCCGAAAACGCCGACGTCGGCGTGCTGCTGCTGGAGGCCGGCGGCGACGACGACGTCCCCGAGGTGATGCGGGCAGAACAGTGGCCGCTGAACCTGGGCAGTGAGCGGGACTGGAACTTCGCGACCCAACCGAGCCCGCACCTCAACGGCCGCTCGATTCCGTATTCGATGGGCAAGGTGTTGGGCGGCGGTTCGAGCATCAACGTGTTGACCTGGGCGCGCGGGCACTAAAACGACTGGGTCTTCTTCGCCGCCGAAGCCGGCGACAAGGCGTGGAGCTATGAGGCGGTGCTCAACATTTACCGGCGCATCGAGGACTGGCACGGTGCCCCCGACCCCGACTACCGCGGCACCGGCGGGCCGGTGTACGTCGAACCCGCCCCCGACCCCAACCCAATCGCGCCCGCCCTGCT
>JAOPVX010000312.1 GCA_025965975.1 Mycobacterium sp.
CCGCTGGTACACCCGCATCCACGGCGACGGCGAACTGGACGTCTGGCTCATCAGCTGGGTCCCCCACCACGCCACCGAGCTGCACGACCACAGCGGCTCACTCGGTGCGCTGACGCTGGTGTCCGGCGCACTGGACGAATTCCGTTGGGACGGTGAGGCGTTGCGGCGCCGACGGCTCAATGCAGGCGACCAGGCGGCCTTCCCGCTTGGCTGGGTGCACGACGTCGTATGGGCGCCAGGACCGGCGCCTGCGCCTGCCGCTCCCGTTACGCCTACGCTGAGCGTGCACGCCTACTCACCGCCGTTGACGGCGATGTCGTACTACGAGGTGACCGAGCGAAAGACGCTGCGCCGCAAGCGCACCGAACTAACTGATGTACCCGAGGGTCGGTGATGAGTCGAATCGACCTGGTACTCGCGGAGGCCCGCTCACGGCTGCACAGGCTTTCGGCGCGCGAAGTGCCCGCCGCGCTCGCGCGCGGTGCGGTGTTGGTGGACATCCGCCCAAAGACCCAGCGCGAACGCGAGGGCGAAGTGCCCGCCGCATTGGTGATAGAGCGCAACGTGCTGGAGTGGCGTTGCGACCCGACCAGTGACGCGCGGCTGCCGCAGGCCGTTGGCGAGGACGTGGAATGGGTGGTGCTGTGCTCGGAGGGCTACACCTCCAGCCTGGCCGCGGCGTCGCTGCTGGACCTCGGGCTGCGGCGCGCCACCGACGTCGTCGGCGGGTACCACGCCTTGAAGGCGGAAGGCTACTGCTGATTCCCCAGTCGTCCCCGTGGCCTTCGGGCGGGAGGTGCCCCCAGCGCTCCTACCCTCCGGATCTGGTCTAGGCGTTTTCGTCGTTGGACAGCAACGGGCGCAGCTTTTCGGTCTTCTCCGGCGTCCAGCCGGGCGGCTGGAGGATGGCGGCCCACGCGTTGGCGACGTCTTTGACGTAGACGTGGCCGTGTCCGTCGGGCACGTCGACCGCGACCGCCATGTCGGCCGAGACCTGCAGGAACGTCACCACCGGAATCCATTCCATCCTCGGTGACAGGTCGTAACCTCGCGGTTCCTTCAGCCAATCCGGCTTAGCGAACAGCAGATCGACGTTCCACCATGCGATCGGGTCGGACGCGTGCTGCAGATAGACCACCCGCGGCTGGCCCCACGGGTCCGGCGGCCTGCCCAGGTTGTCGGAGCGCGCGGCGAAGCGGACGTTTTCGCCTTTGTCGTAGATGGGCAGCCACATCGGGGAACCCTTGTCGCGGTTGCGGGTGAGGTCTTCCCAGATCGTGTTGTTGAACGTCGGCCCGGAGAACAGCGCGCCGTCGGTGCGGGCAACGAGGTTGTTGAGGGCCAGGAACGGCGCCTCACCGCCGAAGGACCCGAGGCTTTCTCCGAACACGACTAGTTTCGGGCGCTTCCCCTCGGGCCGCTCTTTGACCATCGCATCGACGGCCTCGAACAGCGCCTGCCCGGCCTGGCGCGCGTTCTCCTTGTCCACCAGGAATGACAGCCAGCTGGGCAGGAACGAGTACTGCATGCTCACGATCGCGGTGTTGCCGTTGTACATGTACTCCAGCGCGGAGGCTTCCGCCTCGTTGATCCAGCCGGTGCCGGTGGTGGTGGCGACGGCGACGACGGCGCGGTCCAGCCCGCCGGTGCGGCGCAGTTCTTCGGCGGCCAGTTGGGCGGTCGCCTTGATGCCGGGGGCCGAATGCAGGCCGGCGTAGGCGCGGATCGGTTCGATTGCGGGCTCGCCGTTGAACTTGGTGAGCTTCTCGACCGTCGGCCCCGCCGACACGAACACCCGGCCCTGATGACCAAGTGATTCCCAGCTGTCCAGCGATTCCGGGCCGCCAGAGCGCAGCATCGACGTCGGCGCGGGGAACTGCGGATCGGTCTCGTCGTTGACCGCGGCGAACGTCTTGTTGATGGTGCTCATCGCGAACCGCGCCACGACGCCGTTGAGCAGCGCGACCGTCAACGCGATCAGCAAGACGACCACCACAACGGCCGAAACCCGCGGCGGGGCAAAGCGTTCTAGCCGACGAACGAGGAAGCGCACCAATTTGCCGATCAGCTGCCCGATTTCGACGAAGATGAACAGAACGACGACAGACAGGATGGCGGTCAGCGGGTGGTCCCAGAACCCAAGTCGCGGCACATCGTTGAGGGCGCGCACGTCGTCTTGCCAGACGTGGAAGTAGATGATCATCAAAATCTGGCCGATGATGCCAACGACAACCAGCGCGAGCCATGCCCGTCGCGGCGCAGGTGGGCTGGTGTCCTTCGACCGCATGAAGCGCACCAGCCACACCGCAAGCACGCCAAGGCCGTAACCGATGGCCCCTGCCGCGCCACTGACAATGCCCTGGAACAGCGGCCCGCGAGGCAGCAGCGAGGGTGTCATCGACAACCACAGGAACACCAGGCCGACCGCGGTCCCCATGAAGGTGTAATGCCGAAGCCACCACGGCCGTTTGGCAGGTTCCTCCCGCGGTGGGGCTTCTTCTGATGTCTCCGCGGCGGTTTCGCTCACGAACGCAGATTATCGGTGCGTGAAGTCCGGGGGGCGCTTCTCGGTGAACGCGTTCATGCCTTCGGTCTGGTCGTCGGTGGCGAACGCCGAGTGGAACAGCCGGCGCTCGTGGAGGAGTCCTTCGGCCAGCGTGGTTTCGAACGCGCGGTTGACGGCCTCCTTGGCCATCCGCGACGCCGACAACGACATGCCGGCGATGGTCTTGGCGACGGCGTTCGCCTCGTCGAGCAGCTTGTCGGCGGGCACGACGCGCGACACCAGCCCGGCGCGGTCGGCCTCCTCGGCGCCCATGTTGCGGCCGGTCAGAATCAGGTCCATCGCTTTCGCCTTGCCGATCGCGCGGGTGAGCCGCTGCGAGCCGCCCATACCGGGCAGCACGCCCAGCTTGATCTCTGGCTGGCCGAACTTCGCGGTGTCGGCGGCGATGAGCAGATCGCACATCATCGCCAGCTCGCAGCCGCCGCCGAGCGCGTAGCCCGCGACCGCGGCGATGGTCGGGGTGCGGGTGGCGGCGAACGTGGCCCACTGCGCGAAGAAGTCGGCGGCGAACACGTCGGCGAACGACAGGCCGGCCATCTCCTTGATGTCAGCGCCTGCCGCGAATGCCTTCTCGTTGCCCGTGATCACGATCGCGCCGATGCCAGGGTCGTTGTCGAATTCGGCTGCCGCCGTGGTGACTTCGTTCATCACCTGAGTGTTGAGCGCGTTCAGCGCCTTCGGCCGGTTCAACGTGATCGTGCCGACGCGCTCGTCGCGGGTGACGAGGATGGTCTCGTAGCTCATGGGAATCTCCTAGAACGTCAGGTCGGGGTCGGCGGGCGCGAAATACGCCTCGACGTCTGCTTGGGTGACGGCCGCGAACGTGGGCGGTGACCACTTCGGGTTGCGGTCCTTGTCGATGACCTGCGCCCTGATGCCTTCAACGAGGTCGTGAGAGCGCAGGGATCCGCACGACGTCCGATATTCCTGGCGCAGCACGTCTTCCAGCGTCTCGAGGTCGGCGGCGCGGCGGATGGCTTCCAGCGCGACGGAGACCGAGATGGGGGAGCGGGTGGCGATCAGGTTGGCCGCGTCATTGGCCGGCCCCGCGTCGTGACCGCGCAGCGCGGCGATGATGTCCTCAACGGTGTCGCCAGCGAAGCACTCGTCGATCCAGTGCCGCAGCGCCAGCAGATTGCTGGCCGGCGGCTCGATGGCATGCGCGGCCAGCGCGGCGTCGACTCCGTCGTCGACGATGCTCTGCCGGAAGTCGGCCAGCTTTCCGTGTGGCACATAGTGGTCGGCGAACCCCATCGCGATGGCGTCGGCGCCGTCGAAGGGTGCGCCGGTGAGCGCTGCGTACAGGCCAACGCGGCCCGGCGCACGCGACAACAGGTAGGTGCCGCCGACGTCGGGGATGAAGCCGATGGCGACCTCGGGCATGGCCATCTTCGTCGTCTCGGTGACGACGCCGACGCTGGCATGCGCGCTGACTCCGACCCCGCCGCCCATCACGATGCCGTCCATCAGTGCGACATATGCCTTCGGATACCGTGCAATCTGCGCGTTCAGCAGGTACTCGTCGTACCAGAACTTGGCGGCGTCACCGCCGCCCGCGCGTGCGCTGTTGTACACCTCGACGATGTCGCCGCCCGCGCAGAGCCCACGCTCACCGGCGCCGGATAGCACCACCGCGTGGATGTCGTCGTCGTGCTCCCAGTCGGTGAGCGCCTTCGACGTCGCGTTGACCATCGGATGGGTCAGCGAATTGATTGCCTTTGGGCGGTTGAGGGTGATGAGGCCCACGCCGTTCCGGACAGTTACTAGGACATCCTCGTTTTCCGCCACGAGTATGCAATCTAGATCGTCAACCTGAGGTGCGTGCCCCCGGGTAAAGTTCTCATGGGAATGGCCCGGCAAGACGGGAACCGCCTGCGGGTGCCGATCGTTGAAACTGTGTTCGCCAACTTGTCGAACCACAGCACAGGAGGAACCGACGTGCGGGAGACCAGCAACCCGGTATTTCGATCCCTGCCCAAGGGGCAGCGCGGATATGCACAATTCGGTACCGGAGCCGCCGGCTACGGCGCGCAGGCGGTACAAGCCGATCCGTACGTGACGCAGTACCCGGAGCAGCGGCAGGCCGGCGTTTCGCGGCCGCTGACCATCGACGATGTCGTCACCAAGGCAGGCATCACGCTGGCCGTCGTGACAGCGTTCGCCATCGCTTCTTACTTCCTGATTTCACAGAACCTGGCGCTGGCCATGCCGTTGTGGTTCATCGGCATGGTCGGCGGGACCGTCCTCGTCCTGATCGCGGTGTTCGGCCGCAAGCAGGACAGCCCGGCGCTCGTGTTGAGCTACGCCGCACTCGAGGGCCTGTTCCTCGGGGCGTTCTCGTACATTCTGGCCAACTTCATGGTGCACGGGGTCAGCGCGGGCGCGCTGATCAGCCAGGCGGTCATGGGTACCCTCGGCGTGTTCGCCGGCATGCTCGTCGTCTACAAGACCGGCGCCATCCGTGTGACGCCGAAGTTCACCCGGTTCATCGTCGCAGGCATTTTCGGTGTCGCCGTGTTGGCGTTGGGCAACCTCGTGATGGCGATCTTCGGCGTCGGCGGGCAATTTGGACCGCTGCGCAGCGGCGGCCCGATCGCGATCATCTTCTCCCTGGTCTGCATCGGCCTGGCGGCGTTCAGCTTCCTGATCGACTTCGACCAGGCCGATCAGGCGATCCGCGCAGGCGCGCCGGAGAAGGCCGCGTGGGGCATCGCCCTAGGCCTGACCGTGACGCTGGTGTGGCTCTACACCGAGATCATGTGGCTGCTCAGTATGTTGAACAGTCGATAGCAGCCCTACGAAAAAGCCCGGCACGGCATGTGCCGGGCTTTTTTCGTTGACTCTGCGCGCAGGGTGTGGGTCCACGTTTGCACCCTGGACGCAGAATCAACGCCCGATGTCGGCGAACGCTGGCAGCCTGCCGACATGGGGGAGGATCCCTTCATCGGCAGTGAGGCGCTGGCATCCGGCGTACTCAATCGATATGAACTGCGCAGGGACTTCCTGGCGATCATGCCGAACGTCTACCTGGACAAGCGCGTTGAGCCCTCGCTACATCAGCGCACCGTCGCCGCCTGGCTGTGGTCTCGACGCGAAGCGGTGGTGTCCGGAGTCAGCGCCTCGGCGTTGCACGGAGCCAAGTGGGTGGACGACGACGCACCGGTTGAATTGATCTGGCGCAACGCGAGAAAACCGCAAGGAGTTGTGACCCGGGACGACTTGTTGTTTGGGCAGGAGGTTCAACGACTCGACGGTCTCGCGGTGATGACGCCCGAGCGCACGGCGTTCGATATCGGCCGACGAGGCCGCGTTGGCCGTGCGGGTGAGCGCCTTGACGCACTCGCCCGCGCTACGGACTTCAAGGTGTCCGCTGTGGAGGAGTTGGCCAGCAGGCATCGTCATACCCGCGGCCTGCGCCAACTCGAGACGGCGCTCAGCCTAGTTGACGCTGGAGCGGCCTCGCCGAAGGAAACGTGGTTGCGGCTCTTCCTGATTCACAACCTCTTCCCGCGCCCGCAGACGCAGATACCCGTGTTGAGCGCAGACGGCTGTCGCCAGTACTACCTCGACATGGGGTGGGAGGATCTCATGCTGGCCGTCGAGTATGACGGCGACCAGCACCGCGTCGTCCCGATCCAATTCGCCCACGACATCCTACGATCCGAGGACCTCGACCAGCTTGGCTGGACCAGGGTCAGGGTCGTCAAGCAGAACCGTCACACCGATGTCCTGCGTCGCGTTACCCACCCATGGAACGCGCGGACCCAACGACGAGAAGCTAGCTCAGCCGCTCGATGATCATCGCCATGCCCTGGCCGCCGCCGACGCACATCGTCTCAAGACCGAACGTCTTGTCCTGTGTCGTCAGGTTGTTCAGCAGCGTGGCGGTGATCCGTGCGCCCGTCATGCCGAACGGGTGACCCAACGCGATCGCCCCGCCGGACACGTTGAGGTTGTCCTCGTCGATGCCGAGCTCCCGCGCCGAGCCAAGCACCTGCACCGCGAACGCCTCGTTGATCTCGAACAGGTCGATGTCACTGATCGACATGCCGGCGTTGGCCAGCGCCTTACGCGTCGCCTCGATCGGACCGAGGCCCATGATCTCCGGCGACAGCCCGGACACACCCGTCGCGACGATGCGCGCCAACGGTTTCAGCCCCAGCTCCTTGGCCTTGGCATCCGACACCACCACCACCGCGGCGGCGCCGTCGTTCAGCGGGCACGCATTGCCGGCCGTGATCGTGCCGTTCGGCCGGAACACCGGTTTGAGCTGGCTCACCGCCTCGTACGTGGTGCCGGCACGCGGCCCGTCGTCCTTCGAAACCGTCGAGCCGTCGGGCAGCTTGACCGCAACGATCTCGCGCTCGAAGAATCCGCTCTTGATCGCCTCCTCGGCCCGGTTCTGGCTGCGCACGCCCCAGTGGTCCTGGTCCTCGCGGCTGATGCCGGTGAGCAGCGCAACGTTCTCGGCGGTCTGGCCCATCGCGATGTAGACGTCGGGCAGCACGCCGTCCTCACGCGGGTCGTGCCACTCGTCGGCGCCAGCGGCAGCCTGCGCGGAGCGCTGCTCCGCGTCACCGAACAGCGGGTTGTGCGAGTCCGGCCAACCGTCAGATGTGCCCTTCGGGAACCGCGAAACCGTTTCCACCCCAGCGGAAACGAACGCGCTGCCCTCGCCGGCCTTGATCGCGTGGAACGCCATCCGCGTGGTCTGCAGCGACGATGAGCAGTACCGGTTCACCGTCGTGCCGGGCAGGAAGTCGTAGCCCAACTCGACGGACACCGCGCGGCCGACGTTGAAGCCGGCCTCACCGCCGGGCTGCCCGCAGCCCATCATCAGGTCGTCGATCTCGCGGGGGTCGAGCGCAGGCACCTTGTCCAGCGCCGCACGCACCATCTGGGCGGCGAGGTCGTCGGGCCGCATATCGACAAGTGAGCCCTTGCCGGCGCGGCCGATCGGCGAACGCGCGGTCGAAACGATCACGGCTTCAGTCATGACGGCTCCTCGTATCGAGTGAATACGAGAAACCTAACTCGCGGGCACCACGATGGGCGCGGGCACCCCTGTCGAGCGGCGCCACAGCCGACTTAGATTGCCCACCCGGGCCAGCAAAGAACTGCCGTCGGCCGACCGCGACTCCAACGCATCCTCTGGCTGTGCTCCACCAATGAAGTCGCCCAACGCATTACACAGCGCGGGCAACAACTGTTTGGCCGCCAAGGCATACCCGGCCGCAGACGGGTGGAACATGTCGTGTGAGAACAGCACTTCGGGCGCCTTGTGGAACTCCGGCGCAAGCAGGTCGGAGAACGGAACCGGAGCACCGCCCGCCGACCGCACCGCGGCCGCCTGCCCACGCGCAAGACGCAACCCCCGGCTGCGCGCCACCCAGCGCAGTGGCTGCGGGATCGCGGTGAGGAGGCCGAAGTCGGGGCAGGTGCCGACGACGACGACGGCGCCGCTGCCCCGAAGCCGTCGCACCGCCCTGCCCAGCCGGCGTGCCGACGGGCCGATGCCGTTCGGCTTGGTGATGTCGTTGGCGCCGATCATGATCACCGCCGCGTCAGGCGGCGGGCCTGCCACGAACATGGCGTCGATCTGGCCGGACAGGCCCTTCGACGTCGCACCGACGATGGCCTTGGTGCTCAGCCGGATGCGCCTGCCCGACGTTTCGGCCAGTCCCCGCGCGATCAGCACACCGGGCAGTTCATCGGCGGCCTGGCAGCCGTAACCGGCCGCCGTTGAGTCGCCGAAGATCATCAGGTGCAGGTCAATCGGCATCCCACGGTGCCACCGCTCGACCGGACCGCCGCCGGGTGAGTACACGCCGTCGGCGCGGGGCGGGGTGTCCCACGACTTGGGTATGACACGGCGCGCCCGGTCAGCCTGCCCGCTCAGCAGGTTGCGAGCTCCGACGTAGGCGGAGCCTGTCGAAGCGAGCGTGGCCGCAGCTGCCAAGGCTATGGCCGACCGACGTGATGCACGAAAGCCCACAGGATTATCTTATGTGGGATTTTGGCGCTTGCCCGCGTGGCAAGACGACTGAGCGGTCACATTGCGGTATCAAGTCCGGTATCGATTGTGACTCGTTGATTGTTGAAGTGGTTGTAGGGTGTCAAGCTAAGATACCGGGCTTTGCTCAGTAAACAGGCGGGCCCGGCACTACATTGGCGTAGGAAGTGGTGGCGATGACGGCACCAAGCAAGGTAACCAGGGCGCACCGCGCTGGCGTCAGTCCAGCTAGGACGCATAGACCTCGCAAGTTTCCGGTTAGTGACGGAGCGCCCGTCGAGGTCGTCGAGGACGGTCCGAGCTTCGCGGGACGGCTCACCGCACTGGCGGCTCTGCTAACTATTCGGCCTACCCTAGCTATCGGCAGCTACGCTCCGCGGCTGCCATGGCCTTGGGGTCTGGTTGACTTCGTCGCACGTGTCGTGCGGCCCGCGCCCGGCACCGTGCGCGCCACGATCTCGTTGCCCAACTGCACCGCGCAGCTTGTTCGCGCCGGCGGGGTGCTGCCCGCCGACGGCAACCACAGCGTCGTCCTCTACATGCACGGCGGGGCGTTTTTGACCTGCGGCGCTCACACGCACGGCCGGCTGGTGACCGCACTGTCGCGCTACGCCGACAGCCCGGTGCTCGTTGTTAACTACCGAATGATTCCGAAGCACTCCGTGGGTATGGCGCTCGACGACTGCTACGACGCGTACAAGTGGCTGCGTTTGAAGGGCTACGACCCGGACCAGATCGTGCTGGCTGGCGATTCGGCAGGGGGCTATCTGGCGCTGGCTCTTGCCGAGAAGCTGCAACTCGAGGGTCTGGAAGATGAGGCGCCGGCGGCCATCGTTACGATGTCGCCGCTGTTCGAGATCGACAACGAAACCCGGGCGAACCATCCGAACAACCGCACCGACGCGATGTTCCCGCCCAAGGCATTTCACGCGCTCGTCGAGCTCATCGAGGAGGCTGCCGACCGGCATATCGTCGACGGCGAGCCCGAAGAGATCTACGAGCCGCTCGACCACATCGAGCCCGGCCTTCCGCGCACCTTGATTCACGTGTCGGGGTCCGAAGTGCTCGTCAGCGACGCCCGCAAGGCCGCCCACATGCTGGCCGCCGCCGGTATACCGGTCGAGTTGCGGGTCTGGCCTGGTCAGATGCACGTGTTTCAACTGGCCGCACCCGCGGTGTCGGAGGCCAGCCGCTCGCTGAAGCAGATCGGCGACTACATCCGAGAGGCCACCTGGTAGCACCGCGGCAGGAGGCCCCTTGGTTACGCTGTCGCGGGCCTGAGACGATGGACGCATGCGCATCGCTCGGCACGTCAGCGAGCTCATCGGCAATACCCCGCTGGTGCAGCTCAACTCGGTTGTTCCCGACGGCGCAGGCACGGTTGCGGCCAAGATTGAATACCTGAACCCCGGCGGCAGCGCCAAGGACCGCATCGCGGTCAAGATGATCGACGCCGCCGAGGCCAGCGGCCAGCTGCGACCCGGCGGCACTATCGTCGAGCCGACCTCCGGCAACACCGGCGTTGGGCTGGCCCTCGTCGCGCAGCAGCGCGGCTACAAATGCATCTTCGTCTGCCCCGACAAGGTCAGCGAGGACAAACAGAACGTGTTGCGCGCCTACGGCGCCGACGTAGTGGTGTGCCCGACGGCCGTGCCGCCGGAACATCCGGACAGCTACTACAGCGTCTCCAACCGGCTGGTCGAAGAGATCGACGGTGCGTGGAAGCCCGACCAGTACTCGAACCCGATGGGACCGGCCAGCCACTACGAGACCACCGGGCCCGAGATTTGGGCCGACACCGACGGAAAGGTCACTCATTTCGTCGCCGGCGTCGGCACCGGCGGCACCATCACCGGCGCGGGCCGCTACCTCAAGGAGGTATCCGGACGGCGTCCGGAAGGCCCAGTGCGCGTCGTCGGCGTCGACCCCGAGGGATCGGTGTACTCCGGCGGCACAGGCCGGCCGTACCTGGTCGAAGGCGTCGGCGAGGACTTCTGGCCGTCGGCGTACGACCCGACCGTGCCGGACGAGATCATCGCGGTTTCCGACGCCGACTCGTTCGAGATGACGCGGCGGCTGGCGCGGGAGGAAGCGCTGCTGGTCGGCGGGTCGTGCGGCATGGCCGTCGTTGCCGCGGTCAAGGTCGCCGAGCATGCCGGGCCGGACGCGTTGGTGGTCGTCCTGCTGCCCGATGGCGGAAGAGGTTATCTCTCAAAAGTTTTCAACGACGCGTGGATGTCGTCCTACGGTTTTCTGCGCAGTCGGCTGGATGGGTCTGTGGAGGAGTCGACGGTCGGCGACGTGGTGCGGGGCAAGTCAGGGGCGCTGCCCGACCTGGTGCACACGCATCCCTCGGAGACGGTGCGCGATGCGATCAGCATCCTGCGCGAGTACGGCGTGTCGCAGATGCCGGTCGTCGGCGCCGAGCCGCCCGTGATGGCGGGTGAAGTCGCGGGCAGCGTGTCGGAGCGCGAACTGCTCTCCGCGGTGTTCGAGGGCCGCGCCAAGCTCGCCGACGCCGTCGCGCAGCACATGAGCCCGCCGCTGCCGTTGATCGGGGCGGGCGAGCTGGTCAGCACCGCTGCCAAGACGCTGCGCGAATGCGACGCGGTGATGGTGGTCGAGGAGGGTAAGCCGGTGGGCGTTCTGACCCGCCACGACCTACTCGGCTTCCTGTCCGACGGCATCATCCGCCGCTAGGAGCCTGATCCGCCCGGCCTACGGGATTCTGCGCCCCTCGTGATCAACTTCCGGGTAGAAAGCACTGCTATTGGCTACCTCTCAGGTTAGGGTTAGCACGCTCGTTGCCAGCTAATTTCATCATTGGAAGGCGTCCATGACCGATCAACCGCCACCGCCCCCTGGTAACTACCCATCTCCACCTCCACCTCCGCCTCCGCCCGTTGGGTATCCGTCTCCCGGTGGGTATCCGTCTCCTCCTCCGCCGCCGGCCGGTGGGGGCTACCAACCGCCACCGCAGGCCGCGACGGGCTACCCACCGCCCGGAACTGCCGGTCCGGCGCTGCCCAAAGAGGCCTATACCCCGTGGCTCACCCGCGTGTTGGCGTGGCTGATCGATTTCGTTCCGGTCTTCATCGTCGAGGGAATCGGCTGGGCCATATTGATGGGCACCCAGGAGACCGCGTGCATCACCGACACCTCGGAGTACAACCTCGGTCAGTTCTGCGCCACCGGCGCATCCACTATCGGTCAGCTGTCGATCGCCCTCGCGGGGATCCTCGCGCTCGCTTACGTGGTGTGGAACTACGGCTACCGTCAGGGAACCACAGGGTCGAGCATCGGCAAGTCGATCATGAAGTTCAAAGTCGTCAGCGAAAAGACCGGGCAGCCAATCGGTTTCGGCATGTCCATCGTGCGCCAGCTAGCTCACATCATCGACGGCGCCATCTGCTACATCGGCTACCTGTTCCCGCTGTGGGACGCGAAGAGGCAGACGATCGCCGACAAGATCATGACGACGATCTGCTTGCCGATTTAGGCACCGACTGCACGACTTAGGCACCGACTACATCTGGAAGGCCTGATGACTGATCAACCGCCCCCTCCCCCGGGGAACTATCCACCGCCTCCTGGCGGCTAT
Source organism: Mycobacterium sp. (assembly GCA_025965975.1). Taxonomy (GTDB): domain Bacteria; phylum Actinomycetota; class Actinomycetes; order Mycobacteriales; family Mycobacteriaceae; genus Mycobacterium. Next base: position 12,181 of record JAOPVX010000312.1, read on the forward strand.
CCGCCTCCGCCGCCACCACCTGGCGGCGGCTACCCGCCCCCGCCGCCACCACCTGGCGGCGGCTACCCGCCACCACCACCTCCTGGCGGCGGCTATCCGCCCCCGCCGCCACCTCCGGGCGGCGGCTATCCACCGCCGCCACCTCCGAGCGGCTATCCGCCGCCATCGCCTCAGGGTGGCTATCCGCCACCGCCACCGGGTGGGGCACCCGGGTATGCGCCCCCTCCGGGGGGCTACCCGTCCGCAGGTGGCCCGGGTTTCCCTGGCGCACAGGCGTTTAACATCGGCGACGGCTTTTCGTGGGCGTGGAACACGTTCACGAAGAACGCCGCTGCGCTCATCGTCCCGACGCTGGTGTATGCCCTGATCGTGGCCGTGCTGTACGGCATCATCTACGGCCTGGCGTTCGCGCTGGCGCCGGACACCGTCACCACCTACGACTCGTACGGCAACGGATTCCAGTACTCGGCGAGCAGTTCTTTTGGTGTTGGCAGCGTCGCCGTGCTGGTCCTGGGTGGGCTCGTGCTGTTGGTGGTCGTCGCGGCGATCCAGTCCGCCTACCTGGGCGGCTTGCTGGACCTCGCAGATGGTCAGCCAGTGACGATCGGATTATTCTTCAAGCCGCGGAATGTCGGCAACGTCATCCTCGCGACCGTGATCGTCAGCATCTTGACCTCGATCGGTTATGCGCTCTGCGTCATCCCCGGTCTGGCCGTTGCGATCCTGACGATTTTCGCGCCGCTCGCCGTGCTCGACCGCAACCAGTCGGCGATCGACGCGATCAAGACGAGCTTCGAGATCGTCAAGGCGAACTTCGTTCAGGTTCTTCTCGTCTGGCTATCCGTAGCCGCCATCGTGTTCGTCGGTGCATTGGCATGCGGCGTCGGGCTGTTGGTCGCCATCCCGGTTGCGGCCCTGCTCGAGGTCTACGCCTTCCGCCGCCTCAGTGGCGGCAACGTCGCGCTGAACCCACAGCCGCTGCCGCCGGGTCCGCCGGAGTTCACTCCTCAGCCGCCACCACTGCAGTAAACGCGGTTCATCGGAAGGCGCTGACGCCGGTCAGCGCCTCCCCGATGACCAACTGGTGCACCTCGGACGTGCCCTCGTAGGTCAGCACGGATTCGAGGTTGTTGGCGTGCCGGATCACCGGATACTCCAGCGTGATTCCGTTGGCGCCAAGCAGCGTCCGGCACTGGCGGGCGATTTTGATCGCTTCGCGCACGTTGTTGAGCTTGCCGAAGCTGACCTGTTCCTGGCGGATGCGGCCGTCGTCCTTGAGCCGCCCCAGGTGCAGCGCCAGCAACTGGGCCTTGCCGAGTTCGACGGCCATATCGGCCAGCTTGGCTTGCGTCAGTTGATATCCCGCCAGCGGCTTGTCGAACACCTGGCGGGTGCCGACGTAGTCCAGCGTGGTCTGCAGGCAGTCTCGCGCGGCCCCGACACTGCCGAACACGATGCCGAACCGCGCCTCCGACAGGCAGCTCAGCGGCCCCGAAAGGCCCGCCGCGTCGGGCAGCTGAGCGTCGGCGGGCAGCCGCACGTCGTCGAGATGCAGCTCGGAGGTGACCGATGCGCGCAGCGACAGCTTGTGCGTCATGTCTCGCGCCGAAAAGCCGGGTGTGCCTGCCGGCACGACGAAGCCGATGATGCCCTCCGTGGAGCGGGCCCACACGATCGCGACGTCGGCGACCGAGCCGTTGGTGATCCACATCTTCGAACCGTTGAGAATCCAGTCCGACCCGTCGCGGCGTGCGGTGGTGCGCATGCCGGCGGGATTGGAGCCGAAGTCCGGCTCGGTCAGCCCGAAGCAGCCGATGACGTCGCCTGTGGCCATGGCGGGCAACCACTGGTTGCGCTGCTCGTCGCTGCCCCAGCGGTAGATGGCGAACATCGCCAGCGAGCCCTGCACCGACACCAGGCTGCGCAGGCCGGAATCGATGGCCTCGAGCTCCTGGCACACCAGCCCGTAGGCGGTCGCGGTCGAGCCCCCGCAGCCGTAGCCCTTCAGGTGCATGCCAAGCACACCGAGCTTGCCAAGGTCGGCGGCCAGCTCGCGGACCGGCACCTCGCCGGCCTCGAACCAGTCGGCGACGTGGGGGCGCAGCCGCTGTTCGCCGAACCTGCGCACCGTCTGGCGCAGCTCGATGTCTTCGGGCGTCAGCAGTGAGTCGAGGTCGAGCAGGTCTTCGATCCGGGTAGGCATGGTCCATGTCTACACCGGGCGTGCGGCGATCCGACCCTCGATACCCTGAACGATGATGACTGAACAACACAGGTGGCAGGGCTTGGCCACCAAGGCTATCCACGCGGGGTTTCGGCCCGACCCTGGCACCGGCGCCGTCAACGCGCCGATCTACGCGAGTTCGACGTTCGCGCAAGACGGCGTGGGTGGGCTGCGCGGCGGGTATGAGTATGCCCGCACCGGAAACCCGACGCGCACGGCGCTGGAAGCGTCGCTGGCCGCGGTGGAGGAGGCCGCGTTCGGACGGGCATTTTCCTCCGGCATGGCCGCCACCGACTGTGCACTGCGCGCGTTGCTGCGGCCTGGCGATCACGTCGTCATCCCTGACGACGCCTATGGCGGCACCTTCCGCTTGATCGACAAGGTGTTCACCAACTGGGGCATCACCTACACGGCGGTCGCGCTGTCCGATCTGGACGCCGTCCGTGCGGCTATCACGGCTCAGACCCGGCTGATCTGGGTTGAGACGCCCACCAACCCGTTGCTCTCCATCGCAGACATCGGTGCGATAGCGCAACTGGCTGCCACGTCGAGCATAAGGGTGTCAACCATAAAGGTATTGGTGGACAACACCTTTGCCTCACCGGCGTTGCAGCAGCCATTGCTCTTCGGCGCCGACATCGTGCTGCACTCGACCACCAAGTACATCGGCGGACACTCCGACGTGGTCGGTGGCGCACTGCTGACCAACAACGAAGAACTCGACACCGCGTTCGGATTCCTGCAGAACGGCGCGGGTGCGGTGCCGGGGCCGTTCGACGCGTACCTCACCATGCGGGGGCTCAAGACGCTGGTGCTGCGGATGCAGCGGCACAGCGACAACGCCGCGCTGGTCGCCGAGTTCCTCGACGGGCACCCCGGGGTCGAAACCGTGCTGTATCCGGGGCTGCGCGCACATCCCGGTCACGAGGTGGCCGAGCGCCAGATGAGCGGGTTCGGCGGAATGGTGTCGGTACGGATGCGTGGCGGACCACAGGCCGCGCACGACTTCTGCTCTCGGACAGAGATTTTCATCCTTGCCGAATCGCTAGGCGGGGTGGAATCGCTGATCGAGTATCCGGGTGCGATGACGCACGCGTCGACCGCGGGCTCGCAACTGGAGGTGCCCGACGACCTGGTGCGGCTGTCGGTCGGTATCGAGGATTCCGCCGACCTGCTCGCCGACCTCGAGCAGGCGCTACGCTAGCGCCTGTCGCACAACCGATGCGGTGATCGCCAAGTTCACTTCGGGCAGCGCCGTCGGATATTCGTCCACCCAACTGCCGCTGGCGATTTCACCGGCCCTGGCGTGCACCCACCGCCAGCCGCGGTCGTTGAGGCTGAGCAATGCACCGAGCCCGTCGACCGCGTGCAACAACGAGATGATCGCCGCCGTCGGCGGGGCGGGCGCTTGGCGGTCGAACAACGCCGCCAGCATCGCCGAGCGCGCGGGGCCGACCCGCTCCCTGTTGGTCAGCGGCCACGCATACGGGTGGCTGAACCGCTTGGAGTTCAACCGAACACGCCGGATCTGGCCCGTGCGCTCCAGATAGCTGGCGAGGTTCTGCTCGGTGTGCTTTGACAGCCTCTTGACCGCGGCTGCGGGACGCAGCGGCCGGCTCTGCAGCAGCTGGAACGCCGGCGCGACGACGGGATCCATCGGCGCGGGAACCGCGAGCGCCAACAGCCGGCCAGGCCCGACCGGCTCACCGGCCATCGCCGGGCGAATTCGACACGCGTGCGCAAGATCCAGCAGCACCGCGGCGGAGAGCACCCGCCCGCGGCGGGAGCGGTCAAGACCGGGCTGGGCGGCCGCGTTGTCGAGCAGCAGCAGAAACAGGTCCTCGGCGATCTGCGCCATAGGCGGACTGTAAACCGCTGCGCGGCGCGGCCGCGAGTTAGGAGTGGTAAGGCTCCGCGCTGACCAGCGTGACCTTGACGGTGTTGCCGTTGGGCACGGTGTAGCTGCGGCTCTCGCCGACCTTCGCGTCGATCAGGGCACCGCCCAGCGGCGAATTCGGCGAGTACACCTCGAGCTTGCCGTCGGACACACCCTCCTGGCGGGTGGCGATCAGGAACGTCTCGGTGTCGCCCTTGTTGTCGTCGTAGTACACCTTCACCACCGAGCCGGGCAGGGCCACACCGGACTGCTTGGGCGCCTCGCCCACCTTGGCGTTGTTCAGCAGCTCCTGCAGCTGACGGATCCGGGCCTCCTGCTGGCCCTGCTCCTCGCGGGCGGCGTGATAGCCGCCGTTCTCCCGCAGGTCGCCTTCCTCGCGGCGGTCGTTGATCTCGGCTGCGATGACCGGTCGATTGGCGATCAGCTGATCGAGCTCTGCCTTCAGCCGGTCGTGTGCCTCCTGGGTCAGCCAGGTGACCTGGGTGTCGGTCATGTCGTCGCGCTCCCCTCGTCGTTGCTCTCGCGCTTTCGCGTAAGAAGTCTCGTGTCACGGCGCCGGGAGCTTTCCCACGTGTATTGCCACTATCGCGGGCGCCGAATCAGCACAGTAAAAGCAGCAATACACGGTCCCAGCAGGACCGTGTATCGGACCATGATAGCACCGCGGGGACAGCGGATTTTCACGAATTCGCAGTTCGGCGTTTGTTGCGCGGACGCCGCGTTGTGTGATCTAGGAGCCCACCAGGTACGACGGCACGTCGGTTCCGCAGCCGTAGACGTCGCCGACGACCGGCGGCCGACTGGCCTTGACGACCGTGATGACCTGCACGGTCTGTTGAGTCGACGGTGGGACCAGCACTTCGCGGCGGCCGGCCTCGCTGCCGTCGATTGACCGCGCCCGCACAATGCACACCACCGGCCGGGACGGGTCGTCGCGGGTGACGGTGATCGTCACCTGCACCGTTTCGTTGTCGACCAGCTGATAGCCGCCAAGCTCGCCTTTGACCTCCCCGGTGCCAAGCCGCTGCGACGCGATCACGGCGATCCCGACCCCGATCGCGAGGACCAGCACGGTCAACCCGATGGCGATCCAGCGGCGGTTGCTGCGCGACAGCCGCTGCCG
>JAOPVX010000326.1 GCA_025965975.1 Mycobacterium sp.
CCCGGCCCTCGTGGCCGGTGGCGTACACGAGCACGCCGCAGTCCTCGGCCGCGATCCTTCGCATGGCCAGCCGCAGCTGCACGCCGCAGTCGCACCGCAGCGAGCCGAGCGCGTCACCGGTGAGGCAATCGGAGTGGAGGCGGACAAGGACACCGTCCTTGTGCTCCACGTTGCCGCGCACCATGGCCAGGTAGACGTGGTCGGTCGCGCTCTCGAAGGCCCGCACGTCGAATACACCCCACGGCGTGGGCATGGGGACACGCGCCACCTCAGTGAGCATGCAGCACTCGCGTGACGTGCCGTTTCGCCTGCTCACCAGCGGCCATAATCAGGAGATGATGCCTTCGTCCGCCGCCGCTGTCGAGTTCGCAGGCCCGCGTCAGGTCCGAGTCGCCGCCGTCGCGCTGCCCGAGCCGGGGCCGGATGAGGTTGTTGTCACCATGCACTTCTCGGGAATCAGCGGCGGGAGGGAACTGCTCGCGTACCGCGGCGAGATCGATCCGAGGGTGCCGCTCGACGATCGCATCGAGTCGCTCGACGGGACGTTCACCTACCCCTTCCGATACGGCTATGCCTGTGTCGGGGAGGCCGACGGCCAGCCGGTGTTCGCGTTCCACCCACATCAGAACCAGTTCGTCGCCCGGCGTGACGGGTGCGACCGGGTGCGCCGAGTGGCCGCCGAGGTGGCCCACGGCGCGCAGAACGTGGATCCGCAACCCGTCGCCTCCCCCACGACCGGGTCACGCTCCACCTCGCCGGCCGGGACGACGTCGAGCCGGCCTACACCGAGCGGGTCCGGGGCCGCCTCGCCGTCCTTGGCGACCGGGTCGTGCACCACGTCGTGCTCGACCGGACGGCATCGCCTGCCTCTACGCCGGCGCCGACGTCTTCGTGCTGCCCAGCTGGCGGGAACCGTACGGCACGGTGTACGGCGAGGCCTGCCGCTCGTCGGGTGGCGGGCTGACAACCTGCCTCACCTCGTCAGCGACGGAGTCGAGGGAGTGGTCCTCGACCCGGGCGATATGCCGGCCCTCGCCATCGCACTCGACCGGCTGGCCAGCGACGAGCTGTGGCGGGCCGACGTGGCGCGGGCGGCGGGCCGCCGAGGCGCTGCGCTGCCGAGATGGAGCCACACCGCGGCAACACTCTTCGCGGCCCTCAAGGAGCTGACGGCGAGTGCTCGTTGAACGACCGCAGCACGGGGCCGTGCCGGTCGACTCCGATGCGGGTTACACCCGCGTCGTCGACCCACAGCCGCCAGGCCACCCGGTCCTCGACGCCCAGGGCCCAGGCGATGGCGGCCTTGATCGGGCTGACGTGGGTCACCACGACCACCGTCCGTCCCGCCCGCAGGTCGGCGGCCACGGTCAGCTCCTCGCAGGCGGCCCGGACCCGCACGCCGAGTGCCGACAGCGGCTCACCCCCACCCGGCGCGTAGTCGGTGTTTGCGCGCCATTGGGCCCACACCTCGGTGGGCACGGACGCCGGGTCGGTCCCCTCGAGTCTCCCGTAGTCCAGCTCGATCCATCGGTCGTCGACCTCGACCGTCCGTCCGAACGCCGCCGCCGTTTCACGGGCCCGGCGCAGTGGACTGGACACGACCCGGTCCGGCGCCGGCAGTGTCGCCGCCAACCCGGCCGCCTGGGTTCGGCCCCGCTCCGTCAACCGCGGGTCGGACCGTCCCAGCAGCAGCCCGGCCGCGTTCGGCGCCGTTTCGCCGTGACGGACGACGTAGAGCATCAGTCGCGGCGCCGACCCACCAGCAGGAGCACCGACGAGTCGGAGGTGAACGCCTCGCCGTGGTAACCGCCTTGCACCGATTCGACCACAAAGCCTGCCCGTTCGAGCAGGTGTTCGGCCTCGAACCGGCGGGTGTATCGGAAGGGCCATTCGACAAAGTGTTTGGTCACGACTCCGTCGCTGACGGTCTCATACGCCGAGCGGATCACCCGTACCTCGGTTGCCAGATCGGTGGTCACCATCGTCTCCGTGCGCGCCACGCTGGCGCCCGATGGCAGGTGACCGAACACATCCTGGCGGACCGAACCGGCGGGCCGTGATAGCCAGTCCGGGGCGGGCTTCAGCAGATCGATCACGAGCAGGCCCCCCGGCCTGAGATGGGCAGCAACCGCGGCCAGGGCCCACTGCTGGTCATGGCGCGGTATCAGGTAGGCAAAGGTCTTGACTGCCACGATCGCGAGGTCGAAAAGCTCGCTGAGCTCGAAATAACGCAGGTCGCCCTGGACGAGCCGCGCTCGCGCCGCCACCTCGGGCCCCGCCGTTGCCAGCTTCTCGCAGGCCAGAGCGGGCATGTGCGGCGATGTGTACACCCCCACGACGTGGTGGCCGGCCCGGGCAAGAATGCGTCCGCTGCCCCACCTCACCTCAGCGACACGGCCCCCAAGCACGGTTAACCGCCAACCACACGTGCACTCCCATTCACGAAGAGCCCCTTTACCGCCAGCGGGCACCGCAGCCCAATTCGTCTTGACCTGAATCGTCGCCGCTTCCCGGTTGCCCGGTATATACATTCACAAGGTCCACCCCGGCGTCGGTTGTCATTCGGGCGCTGTCGATCCCGAACTTGAGCAGATTGTAGGTGATCAACACTTCGCCTGCCGCCCCGATGATCTGCGTACGGACCGATTTGGATGTCATGAGTCCGCCTTCCCCTGATTCCTGTCTGTCTCGTCGGCTTCGGCCAGCACCCGGTACACGGTGGCACGTGAAACGGCGAGAGTGTTCGCGATCGTGGACACCGGTTCGCCGCTGCTGTGCATCCGTCGCGCGAGCGCGGCCTTGGACGCATCAAGTGCCTTGGGTCGGCCGATCGCCTGGCCGCGTGCCCGGCGCGCCTCGCGGGCGGCGGCTCGGCGCTCCCGGCCCAGCTCCAGCTCAAGCGCGCCAAGGCTCGCGAGCACCCCGGCGACCATGCGGCCGGTGGCGTTGGATGTGTCGATGCCCTCGCACAGCGACCGCAACACAATCTCGCGGTCGCGCAGCTCGCGAATCGTCGTCATGACCTCGGCGGCGTTGCGGCCCAACCGATCTATGCCCACGACCACGATCGCATCACCCGGCCGGGCGTAGTCGAGTAGCGCTGCTAGCCCGGGACGCTGCTCGCGTGTCGATGTGCCGCTGAGCTTGTCGCGATAGACGCGCTCGGGGTCGACCCCGGCCGCTGTGAGTGCGTCGAGCTGTTGGTCTAGCGACTGGCGGCCGGTACTCACGCGTGCGTAGCCGAGCTGTGCGCCGATCTTCGTGGCCGCGGGTGTCATGATCCGATTGTCTCATAAGTCGCAGAACGCCGATTTACGAACGTCTCGTTTTGAGTCAACTTTTGAGACGTGCCGAGCTGGCTGTTTCGGTCTGGCTTTGACACTCGCCCGCGCCGTCTCAGAACTTTAGTTCTGAGACGCTGGGCACCGGTCGGTCCGCTGGATTTCGGATGGTTGGCGGAGCCTGATACCCATCCCATGGCCCCGCGACTCTCTAACGCTCGAACACCGCCCACTGCGGTCTGTCCAGGCTCGTAGCAACCTTGATTCGTTGACTACAACTCGATTCTGCATGCACTACCAGGAAGATTCGAGAGCACTCAGGATGATCAGCAAAGACTGATGTTCACAAATCCGTTCACGAGCGGCATGAAAATGACCCCAGAGGTCGCAACTCTGGGGCCATTTCCGCTAGTCGGCAAGACCGTCGCCGTGCGCGCCGCGCTGGCCGGTTTGGATCGCAGCCGCCACGCCGTCATCTACCTGCCCGATCCCACCGTCGGGGTGCGCGGTATCCACCACCGCATCGTCGCGTCGCTGGGTGGCCAGCCCCTGACCCATCACGCCACCCTGGCCCCCCAAGCCGCCGACGCGCTCGCCGCCGAACACGCCGAACGCGGCCGCACCCCCGTCGTGGTCGTCGAAGAATCCCACTTGCTCGGCCACGACCAATTAGAAGCGTTGCGGCTCTTGACGAATCACGACCTCGACTCATCCAGCCCGTTCGCCTGCCTGCTCGTCGGCCAACCCACCCTGAGGCGGCGGATGAAACTCGGCGTGCTCGCCGCGCTCGACCAGCGCATCGGGCTGCGCTACGCGATGGCGCCCATGACCGACAAGGAGACCGGCAGCTACCTACGCCACCACCTGGCGCTGGCCGGGCGCGACGACACGCTGTTCTCCGACGACGCGGTCACCGTCGTTCATCAGACCAGCCGGGGCTATCCGCGCGCGGTCAACAACCTCGCGCTCCAAGCCCTCGTCGCCGCCTTCGCCGCCGACAAAGCCATCGTCGACGAATCCTCCACCCGCACAGCCATCGCCGAAGTCACGGCGGACTGAACACCACCCCGACACCCCGAACACCACCGACCCCGCCGGATATCTCCCGGCGGGGTCATTCATAGCCGCACATCTCCACCGTCAATGCCGCCATCGTCCTCATCCTGAGTGCCGGTCAACATCCCGCCAATGGGCCTGCGCCGTGTCTCACCGTGTGGCGACAGGACCTGTCGCAGATTGGTTGAGCAAGCGATGGTCCGTATCGGCATCCGGTCCGGCCGAATTAGGTGCCCGCGCTGACAACGCATCGGCGGCCGCACCTTTCACTGGCCGCTCGTGCAGCGGACCAACTTGCCGACAGCTGCCGGTTGATGGAACAAGCGGCGGACCATTGAGCGGAAGAGTGCCGTCCACGGCCGCAAGGAGCTGGGGCGTATCCACTCCGGCCTCGTAGACGTTGCCCAAGAACCAACGGAGTTGGCCGAGTCCGGCGACCTCAGCGCACAGCGCTCGCCGTTGCATGCCGCGACTGCTCGAACGGCTCGGTATCCCACCACCTACCCGAAATATGCTGCCTTGACGACATCCAGGTGCGCCCGCCGCGCCGCGATGAACAGGCCGAGGACTGGCAGCCGAACGACGGCAAGGGTTACTACCGGAACTTCGAGGGCGAGAACCGCGAGGTCGCCGCTGGCACGAAGTACGGAGCACAGACGGCCGTCTATGCCCACGGCGTACAACACGACGACGAAAGCATCGAGGACGGATCCGGCCGCTTCTTCGATGCCCCCGGAATCTCCACCCTCACCATCGACGCCCAGGACGGCCGTCAAACCGATATCGGCATCAGCCTGAGCAGCGCAGCCGCCCGCCAGTTGGCCGATGTTCTCGTTATGGCAGCCGATGAGGCTGATCGGTGCTCGACATGATGACCACCGCGACGCAGACCCACAACTGCGGTATTCCGTGGTGCGTCAGCGCCCCAGAGTCGACGGAGCACTACGGCGCCGACTACACGCCCGCGACCGGGCATCCGGTCTGCCGAGAGGATCTGACAGTTGGTGTCGTGTTGGTCTATGACGAAGCCGAAGACACGAAGCCCACGATCCTGCTCCATATCCAGGCCCCCGAAGGAGAGACCGACCAGGATGCCGGCCCAACCGCGGAAGAGGCCCGTTGGCTCGCCGCCAAGCTGATCGAGGCCGCCGACACGGTCGACCAATGGACGGTGGTTCGGCGGTAGCCAAATTTCCTTTACGTCGGCCCGTCATCCTGCTTGGGTGGCGGCCCGATTCCTGTCGACGCAGGCCCTCGGTTCTCTAACCACTCTCTGGGCGTTTTGCGCACGACGCGGTTGCCGGCGTCGGCAAGATGAGGGTGTGGCTGCTGTCGGCAAGTTGGTGCGGGCGCCGACGCGATGTCCGCGCGGACATGCTCTGCGACCCGACCGGACGCTGCTGCGGACCGTCTCTTGCTCATGTGGTCGACACACCACTTGGCGGTGCCATTGCGGTGAAGTCATCTACCGGCCTGTGCTTTCCGAGCACTGCAGGCTGCTGAACGGCCGCGCCAGCACCCGGAGGGGACAATGATTTTATGGCCGACCCGCCGGCGTTCCGCACCGGCTATGTCGATACTTCTGCCCGTAGAAACGGGCGAGGGTGAGGTACGGCGCATCATCCGCGAGAGGGTCATCCGCGCACTGGCCGCTACGGGCGAATGGCCGATACGCGTTGATGTTGTGACAAGCACGGGGTCCGACGACGGACAGACGAAACGGTGGTTTGTTGAGTACGAAACCGGGCCCTACGGCCAGGCCATAGACCAGCCCGACGAGCCGGCTTAGCCGTTGCCTTGGGTGGCTGTCCGTCATCCTGCTCGGGTGGCGGGCCGACATCACGTCCTAGTTCGGCGGCTGGGTGTCCGGCGGCCCGCGCCGGCGAGGGGGGGTTCACCGGCGCGGGCCTGCCCTTGGGTAGGCGATTCACTTGCGACCAGCTGTGTTCAGTTAACGCAGCCTGACCCCGCACGGTCGTTGACCGTTACCGGCGCCAGCCAAACCAGTTACCCCAGCCGTTATCGCCGTGCCAGCCGCCGCGGTCACCGCCGCCGTGATCGCCGCCGCCGTGATTATCGACCTGGACAATCTGGCCGGCCGTGGCCGTCGACGCGGTGGCGATCGTTGCCGGCTGAGCCGGCGTGGTTTCGGCCATGGCCGCTGGTGCCGCGGCGATAGCCACCGCGGCAGCGCCCGCCGCCAACACTGGTGTGATGTATTTCAGTCCGACTCGCATGGTGCTACTCCTTTGATGGTCCAATCTGGACTCATCCCAAGAATTGCGCTCCCGCGAACCCATGTCGTCACCGCTGACACCCATCCATGCCCCCCACCAACTGGCATCCTTGCTCTACCTGTCAGCAGCCAGCGGCGCTGCAGGTGATTCCCAGATGGGAGGGGCACAATGATGCGCGACCAACGCGGCTTCTACGGCCAATACCCCGCAGTCTGAACGTCTCCTACGTCGGCCCGCCATCCAAGATCCCCACAGGTGGCGGGCCGACCGCGGCGTTAGGGGCGGTGATGGAACACCAAACCAGGGCCCGGCCCGACAGGTTTCACCACCGACGGGCGCCGATCATCGGCGCAGACCTACCGAAAATCGTTGTTGTGGTTGTCGCCGTCGCCATCGCGGTGGTGATCGTCGTGGCAAGTATTCCAGTCGAAGTTGAAGCCCCATTCCGGGCGCCAGAATTCCCCTGGGCACCAGTGGTACAGCGGCGCCGGGCCGAAGCCAGGCTCGGCTTGGGCGGTACCCGACGCCAGCCCCAAACCTCCGCACACCAACATCGTCGTTGCAAACCCTGTGATTCCTCGTTTCATGACTACTTTCATGCGCCAGTAGATGCCCTCGGCGGCTTCGTCTTAACCTGGCCAGGATCGTATAAGTCGCTGAAAGTCGCTGGGAGGATTGGTTTTAGCACTCCGACGTCGGGCCTGTGGTGAGTGATCCAGCCCACTACGGATTTGGGTAACAGCCCTGGCGGATACCTCGATAGAGCAAGTGAGGGTCTCGCGTCGCACGACCGTGCAGCGGTATAGCAGTGCGACGCATCCTCGAGCATCGCCATCCTCGAAGCGAAGCCGCCTGTCAAGCGAAAGCGTAAGGCGGTCGCGGGCGGTGCGGGCTTTCGGATCTGTCGACACGATTCGGAGGCAGGTTCACAACACTGATAGGAGCACAACGATGAGTTTCAAGAAGACTGTGGCGCGATCCGCGATCGTGGGCGCGTTAGGCTTTAGCGCTCTCGGGTTGGGCGTCGGTCTCGGCACGGCATCCGCCGACCATGGGAATGGTGGGCAGCCGTGCTGGCCACAAAACTGTCAGGGCGACCAACGCGGTGACGGTGGACAGGATCACCGTGGAGACGGTGGCGACGGTCGCCCGTGGGGCAACCAGTGGCAGCCAGATCAAGGCCGCGGAGATCAGGGTGGCTGGGACCAGCGGCCATGGGATCAGCGCGGCGTCGACGACGCCCGTGGGGACCATCAGCCCTTCAACTGGCAGGGGCAACGTGTTGAGCCGTACTTCGACAACGACCGCGGTGCCTGGGGGTTCTGGTTCCTGGGCCTGTGGATTCCGCTGTGATC
>JAOPVX010000396.1 GCA_025965975.1 Mycobacterium sp.
GGCTGTCGCGCACGCTGGTCGCCAACCTGGTCACCGGTGTCACCGAGGGTTACACCACCAAGATGGAGATCTTCGGCGTCGGCTACCGAGTGCAGCTCAAGGGCCAGACCCTCGAGTTCTCGCTGGGCTACAGCCATCCCGTCCTGATCGAGGAGCCCGAGGGCATCACCTTCGCGGTGGAGACGCCCACCAAGTTCTCGATCACGGGTATCGATAAGCAAAAAGTCGGTCAGATCTCGGCGAACATCCGCCGCCTCCGCCGCCCGGACCCGTACAAGGGCAAGGGCGTTCGGTACGAGGGCGAGCAGATCCGTCGCAAGGTCGGAAAGACAGGTAAGTAGACATGGCCACAAAGACTGAGTCGGCGCGTAAGCCCGTGGGGCGGAGCGTGTCCGAGGCCCGGCGCGTTTCACGTCTGCGTCGGCACGCGCGACTGCGCAAGAAGGTCTCGGGTAACGCCGAGACGCCCCGCCTCGTGGTCAACCGGTCGGCGCGGCACATCCACGTGCAGCTGGTGGACGACCTCACCGGCACCACGCTGGCCGCCGCCTCTTCGATCGAGGCCGACGTGCGGGCGGTCGAAGGCGACAAGAAGGCCCACAGCGTACGGGTCGGACAGCTCATCGCGGAGCGCGCGAAGGCCGCAGGGATCGACGAGGTTGTGTTCGATCGCGGTGGCTACACCTACGGCGGCCGCATCGCGGCGCTTGCCGACGCGGCGCGCGAAGGCGGGCTGAAGTTCTAATGACTCTCAAGATTCACGGAAGGACTGCATGATGTCCGAGCAGCCAGGAGCCGGGCCCGCAACGTCCGGCAACCGACCCCCCAGGGGCGGTGGCGGCGGAGGTGACCGCGACGGCCGGGGTCGTCGCGACGACCGCGGCGGCGGTCGTGGCGGTCGCGACGGCGGCGAGAAGAGCAACTACCTCGAGCGCGTCGTCGCGATCAACCGTGTTTCCAAGGTGGTCAAGGGTGGCCGGCGGTTCAGCTTCACCGCCCTTGTCATCGTCGGCGACGGTAAAGGCATGGTCGGTGTCGGCTACGGCAAGGCCAAGGAAGTTCCTGCCGCGATCGCCAAGGGTGTCGAGGAGGCTCGCAAGGGCTTCTTCCGGGTTCCGCTGATCGGCAGAACCATCGTGCACCCGGTGCAGGGTGAGGCCGCCGCCGGTGTGGTCATGCTGCGCCCTGCCAGTCCCGGTACCGGCGTGATCGCCGGTGGCGCCGCCCGTGCGGTGCTGGAATGCGCCGGCGTGCACGACATCCTGGCCAAGTCGCTGGGCAGCGACAACGCGATCAACGTGGTGCACGCCACCGTTGCCGCGCTGAAGCTGCTGCAGCGTCCCGAAGAGGTGGCGGCACGACGCGGTCTGTCGATCGAGGATGTGGCGCCGGCAGGCATGCTGCGGGCGCGGCGGGAGGCCGAGGCGCTTGCCGCGACGGCCGCGCGTGAAGGGTCGGCATGACGATGGCGGAGCTGAAGATCACCCAGGTGCGCGGCACCATCGGTGCGCGCTGGAAGCAGCGTGAAAGCCTGCGGACGCTCGGGCTGCGGAAGATCCGCCAGTCCGTGGTCCGTGACGACAACCCCCAGACACGCGGCCTGATCGCGGTGGTGAACCACCTCGTCGAGGTCGAACCAGTAGAGGGTAAGAAATGACGATCAAACTGCACGACCTGCGCCCGGCGCCGGGGTCGAAGACCGCGAAGACCCGCGTCGGTCGCGGTGGGGGCTCTAAGGGCAAGACCGCCGGTCGCGGCACGAAGGGCACCAAGGCCCGCAAGAACGTCCCTGCGGCGTTCGAGGGCGGTCAGATGCCGATCCACATGCGGCTGCCTAAGCTCAAGGGCTTCCGCAACCCGTTCCGCACCTCCTACGAGGTCGTCAACGTGGGCGACATCAACAAGCTGTTCCCCAAGGGAGGCGATGTCGGCGTCGACGAACTGGTGGCCTCGGGTGCGGTGCGCAAGAACTCGTTGATCAAGGTGCTTGGCGAGGGCAAGTTGACCGTCAAGGTCAACATCACCGCGCACAAGTTCAGCGGCAGCGCGCGCGAAAAGATCACCGCCGCGGGCGGTTCCGCGACCGAGCTGTCGTAGGTCCCGCAACGCGCGAAAGCCCCGCACGCCTACGCGTGCTGGGGCTTTTTGCGTTCGTGGTTACTGCCCCCAATTGAAGCAGCCGACGCCGGGCACGCAGCCGCCGCCGCCCCACGGGCCGCCACTGCCACATGCGCCAGCGGCAGTACAGCCACCGCCGCCGCCGGGGCCACCGTTACCGCAGGTCCCATCGGCAGTACAGCCGCTGCCACCGCTAGCGTCGCCGCCGCCGCAGGTCCCGTTGGAGCAGCCATTACCGCCAGGACTCTCGGGTGCGAATTGACTGATCGAAGTGCCAGCCGCCGCCGTATAGGCGTCTGCCACGGCGTACGGTGCGGCGACGATCCAACCTACCGCTGCCCCCGCCATCAGGAGAGGCGCAGCCATGATTTTGAGTTTCGCCATCATGTATCCGGTTTACCACTTTCCTAGGAACTTAAAACACCTAATTTTGTCGAACCTATGAGTCAGCTGAGCTGCGGAATGACCTGTGCAGCAAGGCGCTCCATTTGCTCGCGATCCTCATCGACGGTCGCGCCGACCGGGTTGAGCAGGATCATCTCGGCGCCGGCGTCGATCACCTCGCGTACCCCGCGAATCACGTCGTCCGGTGTGCCTGACACCGGAACTGCCTCGATTCCCGGCATCTCGCCGTAGATGCGGTGCAGACCGTCGAGCACCCGGCGGCGGGCGCTCGCGGCATCGTCGTCGACCGTCAGGTACACGCGCTTGGCGATTGTGAATCGTGTTGCGTCTTTGCCCTGTTCGTCGAGTTCGCGGCGCACGGTCTTGACGGCTTCTGCGAAATTCGCCGTGGTCGACGAGCCCGCGCCCATAAATGCGTCACCTAGCCGTACGGCGCGGCGCAATGCCTTTGGTGCGCTTCCGCCGATCCAGAGCGGCGGGTGGGGCCGCTGCACGGGTTTGGGTTGAATGGGCAAGCCCTCGACGTCGCGGAATCGACCGTGAAACGTCACTGTCGGGTGATCCGACCAGGCTTCCTTCATGAGCTCGAGGCCGTCGGTGAAGTAGCTGATGAACGTCGCCTTCTCCACGCCGAACGCAGAGAACGGCCTGAAGTTGCCCCCGTGGCCTATTCCGACGTCCAGCCGACCGTGGCTGAGCTGGTCGACCGCGGAGATGGTAGCGGCCAGCTGCAGCGGGTCGTGCAGCGACGTGATGAGCACCGCGACTCCCAGCCGCAAGCGGGTGGTGTGCGCCGCTGCCCAGGACAACAGCTCCAGCGGCGCGAGAGACGGTGTGTGCGACACGATCTGCTCCAGTGTCCAGCCGCCCTCGAACCCGAGTTCCTCCGCCCGCTCGAGGTAACTTCGCACCCCGGCCGCGTCGAAGCCGTCGGCGACTCGCTGGGGGATCGAGATCGAGAACCTCACGCGTCCACCGTATGCTGCGCGGCGACATGATGTGATCGTCGGATGACCGACATCATCGAGCGATACCTTGACGCGATTGCGTCACACGACTGGGACGTGGTCGATGAGTGCATCGCCGACGACATCGTCCGCGTCGGACCGTACGGGGACCGCCTTGTGGGCCGGGGCAACTACATGGCCTTGATCGCGGACCTGATGCCGAAGCTCAAGGGCTACCTGATGGAGCTCCATCGAGTGACCTACGCGAGCGACGTGCTTGTGTTTACCGAGCTCACCGAGACGGTGGACCTCGAAGGGAAGCCCATGCGCACCCCGGAGGCGCTGGTCTTCGAGCTCAACGGTGACGGCCGCATCGCGCGCAGCGACATCTTCATCCAGACGCCGGGGGGATGAATCCGTCGCGTCGGTACGCTCAAGTCATGTTTGCTTTCCTGCCGGGCATCCCCGGCGCCGACGACCTGCGCACACTGGTCCGGCGGGTGGACAACGCCCGGCATCATGGTGTGCCCAACGGCTGTGTACTCGAACTGGATCTACAGGCAGTGCCAGGTGAGACCGGCGGCTTCGATCCGTTCGCGATGATCGCCAGCGGTGGCAGGCCACTGGTGTTGCGCGAAGCCATTGCCGCCATCCACCGCGCGGCCGAGGACCCGCGGGTGGCCGGGCTCATCGCCCGGGTTCAGATTCCTGCCGCCGCGGCGGGCCCGGTGCAGGAGCTGCGCGAGGCCATCACCGCCTTCAACGATGTCAAGCCGTCGCTGGCGTGGGCCGAGACGTATCCCGGCACACTGTCGTACTACCTGGCATCGGCGTTCCGCGAGGTGTGGATGCAGCCGTCAGGCACCGTCGGGCTTGTCGGTTTCGCCACCAACGCACTGTTCCTGCGCGACGCGCTCGACAAGGCGGGTATCGAGGCGCAGTTCATCGCGCGCGGCGAATACAAGTCCGCGGCAAACCTTTTCACGCAGGACCGCTACACCGACGCCCACCGCGAGGCCGACGGCCGGCTGATCGAAAGCCTGCACACCCAGGTGTGGAAGGCCGTTGCGGCGTCACGTCATCTCGAGCCCGCCGAGGTTGACATCCTCGCCGACAAGGCACCTCTGTTGCGCGACGACGCGGTCGCCGGACGTTTGATCGACCGCGTCGGGTTCCGCGACGAGGCCTACGCGCGCATCGGTGAACTCGTTGGGGCACCAGGCATTTCGCCGGAAACCGCAGACGCCGACTCCGACGACGCACCGCCGCGGCTATACCTGTGGCGTTACGCCCGCGCCAGCGCGTCGCGGCCGACGCCGCCGATTCCCGGACGCAAGTCCAAGCCAACTATCGCCGTCGTCACCCTGCATGGTCCGATCGTCAGCGGCCGCGGCGGGCCACAGCTGCTGCCGGTGGGCAACTCGAGCGCCGGTGGCGACACCATTGCCGCGGCATTGCGTGAGGCCGCCGCCGATGACTCGGTGTCGGCGGTTGTGCTGCGGGTGGACAGCCCGGGTGGTTCGGTGACCGGATCGGAAACCATTTGGCGCGAAGTGAATCGGGTGCGTGACGGTGGGAAGCCGGTTGTCGCGTCAATGGGCGCGGTTGCGGCGTCAGGCGGCTATTACGTGTCGATGTCGGCCGACGCGATCGTGGCAAACCCCGGAACGATCACCGGCTCGATCGGCGTGGTGACCGGCAAGCTGGTGGCCCGCGAGCTCAAGGACCGCCTCGGCGTCGGATCCGATTCGGTGCGCACCAACCCCAACGCCGATGCGTGGTCCATCAACCAGCCCTTCACCGACGAGCAACGTGCCCATGTCGAGGCCGAGGCCGACCTGTTCTACACCGACTTCGTCGAGCGCGTCGCGCAGGGCCGGAAGATGACCGTGGAGGCCGTCGACGCGATCGCCCGCGGCCGGGTGTGGACGGGTGCCGACGCCCTGGAGCGCGGCCTGGTCGACGAGCTCGGCGGGCTGCGCACCGCCATCAATCGCGCCAAGGTGCTGGCCGGGCTTGAGCCCGATGCCGACGTCCGTCTCGTGGGCTATCCAGGCTCGTCGCTGATGGATCTGCTGCGGCCCAAGGCGTCGTCGCAGCCCGCCGCGGCGTCGCTGTCCGAGGCGGTGGGCGTGCTGATCGGCCGCTCGGTGGCCGGGGTGCTCGGCCAGGCCGAGCGATCGTTGACCGGCGTCAGCGCGCTCTGGCTCGGCGACTACCGCTTCTGATCCAAGCGGAATGGAATTCCCGGCTGCTAACGGGCGGTTTTAGCGACCGGGAATTCTATTTCGGCGCAGACTGCGCTCGTGGCGTTCTCTGCGGCGGGCAAGCATGTGCTCATCACCGGCACCTCGTCCGGTGTGGGCGCCGCGCTGGCCCGGAAGCTCGCCAAGGACGGAGCGATCGTCGGTCTGATCGCCCGTCGGCGCGACCGGCTCGCCGAGGTGCTCGCGGAATGCCAGAACGCCTCGCCCGACTCGACGATGTGGGTGGCGGACCTCGCCGACAGCGCATCGATCGGCCCGCTCGCCCAGCAGGCGTTGATCTCGTCGTCGACGGACGGGTTGACCTGCGCCCCATGCTGACTCACACATTCCGGCTGGAGCAGTGGCGCGCCGTGTTCCTGGCGATCGCGAATCAGGGAGAGAGCGGCGCTGTCAAGGTGGCCATCGACTTTCGCTAAGTCAAGCGACCGCGCCACTCCCTCGGCGAAGTGCCGTGGCTGCGGCGGAACAGCCTGCTGAAGTATCCCGGATCAGACATCCCGACCCGCCGAGAGATCTCGCCGACCGGCAGCTCGGTGTCGGACAGCAGGCTACGGGCTTCGGCCATGCGGCGCTCGATGATCCACTCCTGCACCGTGCGCCCGGTGCGGCGGCGCACGATGGTGGTCAGATGTCCAGGGGTCATGCCGCGTTCGCGCGCCACGTCGCGCAGGGACAGTGGCTCGCCGAGGTGGCGATCGATCACGGTGAACACCTCGGCGAGTAGACCCCGCCCCGCGGGGCCGTTCTACGACCTGCCTGACCCGCGTGCTCGGCATGGGCAGGGTCTACGACGCGCTGGTCGCGCAGGCCGAACTTGCCGACGGGCTGCGTGTCCTAGAAATCGGTTGTGGCACCGGCAACGTCACCGTCCGCGCCAAGCGTGCCCACCCTGGGGTGGACCTGACTGGCTCTGATCCCGATCCGCTCGCCCTTGCTCTGGCGCAACGAAAAGCAGCTGGAATGACGGGAATTCAGTTCGAGCGTGCTTATGCGCAGCAACTTCCCTATGCGGATGGCGAATTCGATCGGGTGCTGTCGTCGATGATGCTGCACCATTTGGACGAAGACGTGAAAGCCGGTGCGGTAGCCGAGGTTCACCGTGTTCTGCGCCTTGGCGGCAGGCTGCATGTTGTCGACGTCGGCGCGCACACGACCGTCCCCCATGGTTTGGCGGTGCGGTGGATGAAGGATAGTCCCCACCCCGCCGGCAACCTCGGTGACGCGATTCCGCGACTGCTCCGAGCGGTTGGGTTCGATTGCACCGAGGTGGGCACCAGGCGACATCGCATCATCAGACAGCTGACCTTCTATCGCGCCATCTGCGCGGCCTGACGACCCGCTACATCGGGTTCTGGCGCAGGTAGCCGTACACCGCGGCGAAGTTCTGGTTGACCTCATCGGGGATGGGCACCGGACCACCGAGAGCTCTTGCACCCCAAACGATCTGGGCGGTCCGCTCGACCAGCGCCGTCACATGCAGAGCCTTGTCGGGTCGCGGGCCCACCGCCACCAGGCCGTGATTGGCGATCAATGCGGCCGCCCGGCCCTCCAACGCCTTCACCGCGTTGGTGCCGACATCGGGTGAGCCCGACGCCGCGTACTCAGCGCACCGAATGTCCCCGCCGCAGTAGACGGCGAACTCGTCGACGGATGCCGGAATGGGCTGATGCGCGACGGCGAACATGGTCGCCCACACCGGATGGCTGTGGATCACACTGCCGATGTCGTCGAACGCCTGGTAACACGCCAGGTGCAGCTTCATCTCCGACGACGGCGAGCGCCCCTCGGTGGCCGTCAGCACGGCACCGTCCTGGTCGACCAGCAGGAGATCGTCGAGTGTCATCTGCGCGTAGTCGACCGACGACGGCGTGATGACGAGGTTGCCGTCCTCGCGGCGCGCCGAGATGTTGCCCGCGGTTCCCTCGACCAGGCCGCGCCGCAACATGTCCTTGGCGGCGGCAAGCACGGCCGCTTCCGCGTTGTCGACGAATCTCATCGGGCCAGCACCTCCGGGTTGACGATGTGCGTTGGCGGGCGTCCGGACAGGAGCGCCTCGAGGCCGTCGGCGACGATCTGCGCCTGCCGGGCCTCAGTGTTCCACGTGGCGCCGCCGATGTGCGGCGTGAGCACGACGTTGGGCATACCAGCCAGCGGGTGATCGGCGGGCAGCCATTCGCCGACAAAGTGGTCAAGGCCTGCGGCGGCCACCTTGTCGCTGCGCAGCGCGTCGACCAGGGCGTCGGTGTCGTGCAGCTGGGCCCTTGCGGTGTTGAGGAAGACCACGCCGTCGCGCATGGTGGCGAACTGCGGGCCGCCGATCATGCCGACGGTCTCGTCGGTGACCGGTGCGTGCAGTGAGACGATGTCGGCTTCGGCCAGCAGTTCGGCGAGGCTGTGACGGGCTTCGTCGTTGTACGGGTCGTGCGCGATGACGTTGATTCCGAGCCCTTCGAGGCGCCACTTCATGGCCCTGGCGACGGCGCCGAGCCCGACGAGGCCCGCTGTCTGCCCGGCTACCTCCCACGCCCGGAACCGCTGATAGGGGATCGTGCCGTCGCGAAACACCTGGCCGGCCCGCACATCCGCGTCGGCGGTCAGCAGGTGGCGGGTGGCGGCGAAAAGCAAGGCGATCGCCATCTCGGCGACGGCGTCGGCATTGCGGCCCGGGGTGTACAGCACCGGGATGCCGGCACGGGTGGCGCCGGCGACGTCGACGTTGTTCGGGTCGCCACGGGTGGAGGCGACGGCCCGCAGCGGGAGCTCGTAGACCGGGCCGCTGACCGAATCACTCTCGACGACAAGCACATCCGCGTTCTCTGAGGACGCGCGCTCGGCGAGTTGCTCGGCAGTGTAGATCCGCAGCGGGGTCTGATCGATCCACGGGTCGTAGACCACGTCGGCAAGCTCGCGCAGCTTGTCGAAACCCGGACCACGCAAGGGAGCCGTCACCAGGGCCCGAAGTCGCGTCACGAAGGATCATGCTGGCGTACGGTGACGCGCGTGTCAGCCAAAGAGGTCACAATCGGCATCGACATCGGCACGACCGCTGTCAAAGCCGTGGCCGCCGACGAGGACGGCCAGGTGGTGGCCCGGACACGAATTCCTCACCAGCTGCGGGTGCCTGCCCCCGACCGCCTCGAGCACGACGCCGACGAGGCGTGGCTGCGTGGCCCGCTGGCGGCGACGGCCGAACTCGGCAGGCCAGATGCCACCGCGGTCGCGATCACGGCGATGGTGCCGTCCCTGACCGCCGTCGACGACGTGGGCAGGCCGCTGACACCGGGCGTGCTGTACGGCGACAGCCGGGGAAGGGGACCGGCGGGCGCCGGCGCCACGTTCCTCACCGGTGAGGCGGCCGAATTCCTGCGCTGGACGGCGCGAGAGGCACCGGAGGCCAAGGGGTACTGGCCGGCGATGGCCGTGGCCAACCACGCACTGGCGGGCGAGGCGGTCCTCGACAATGCCACCGCGGGCACGACGTATCCATTGTTCGACGGCACCGGATGGAACGAGGACGCCTGCGCGGAGTGCGGCGCAACGGCCGACCGCATGCCAAGGGTCGAGCGGACCGGCACCGCGGTCGGCCAACTGCGCGACGCCGACGCCGTGCTGGCCGCCGGTTCGGTCGATGCCCTGTGCGAGCAGCTTGTCGCGGATGCCGCCCGCGACGGCGACGTGGTCGTGCTGTGCGGCACGACGCTGATCGTGTGGATGACGATTCCCGAATACCGGGAAGTGCCCGGCCTGTGGACCCTGCCGCACACCATCGCGGGAAAGTTCCAGATCGGCGGGCCGAGCAACGCGGGTGGCCTTTTTCTCGGCTGGGTGGATCGCCTTGTGGGACCTGACGATTCCGCGGTGGTCGATCCACGCCGGGTGCCGGTGTGGTCGCCGTATGTTCGCGGTGAGCGCACGCCGTACCACGACCCGGATCGTCGGGCGGCTCTCGACGGCCTTGACCTGACCCACGGCGGCGCGTCGGTGCGGCGGGCCGGCTACGAAGCGTCGGGGTTCGTCGTGCGTCAGCTCATCGAGCGCAGCGGAGCACCGGCTGCTCGCATCGTGGCAACCGGTGGCGGGACCCGCGTGCAGCCATGGATGCAGGCGATCGCCGATGCCACCGGTCTAGCCGTCGAGGTGTCGGCCGTGCCGGAGGGGGCGGCATTGGGAGCGGCGTTCCTCGGCCGGATGGCGGCGGGCCTCGAGACGTCAACCGCCGACGCAGCCCGGTGGGCGTCAACGGAGCGCGTCGTCGAGCCCGATCCTGGCTGGATCGAACCGATCCAGGACCGCTACGCCCGTTTCCTCGAACTGGCCGGGCAAGGTGAACCATGACGGGAGGCATATTCGACGACGCGTCGATGGTCTCCACCGTCATTCGGGTGCGCGACGTGACCGCATCGGTCGCCTGGTATCGCGAAAAGCTGGGACTGGAACCAATTCACGTCGGCGCCGATGGGCCGGAACATCCCATCGCCGTCTACACGATCGCCGGTTCGGTGGTGTCACTGTGGCAGCTCCCAGCGAATCAGGCACGCGTGCGGGCTGACAACGATCGCAACAGCTACGTCGTCGTCGTCATGAACGGCGACCTCGAGCCCGTGCGGCGTGCCCTGATCGACCGAGGGGTCGACGTCGGGGAGGTCCGTCGGAGCGCGAACAACGAGTACGTCTGGTTCCACGACATTGACGGCAACCGGTTCGAGTTGAGCCGGCCGGGTCTGTAATCGTTGCTGCTAGCGTTTCACCGCGCTGACGTAACTGAGGTCTGCGAAGAACCCGATCGTTTCATTTTCGGAAAACTCAAAACCATTGGCGGCGTACGCCTCTCGCATTGTCTGGGCGGTCACGTCCCAGTCGTGGGCGGTAAGGTACTCGATGACGTGGCTGCGCTCGCCGTGATAGATGAGGTCGGACATCTCGATGTCGTGCCCGTACTTCTTCAGCCGTTCGGTGATGCGTTGCGACCGCTCGTCGGCGAACATGGCCACGTCCGGGATGTGCTCAGTGGCCACTCTGCTACCCGGCGCGCTGAGTCCGGTGATGCTGTCGAACAGCTGGTCTTGTGCCTCGGGTGGCAGATAGATGAGCAAGCCCTCCGCGATCCATGCGGTCGGTGCTGCCGGGTCGAAGCCGTTGTCCTGCAGTACCTTCGGCCAGTCGTAGCGAAGGTCGATGGCTACGGCGCGCCGGTCGGCTGACGGCTGTGCACCCAGCTCCGCGAGTGTTTTGCTCTTGAACTCGATGACGTCGGGCTGGTCGACCTCGTAGACGGTTGTTCCCTGCGGCCAATCCAATCGATATGCGCGCGCGTCCAAACCGGCGGCAAGGATCACCGCTTGGCGCACACCCGCGGCCGCGGCATCGGTGAACAACTTGTCGAACCACCGAGTGCGAACCGCCATGCCTTCTGCGGCGCGCCGCATGTTGAACTCGGGGTCGACGTCTTCGAGTTTGATCTCACCGTCGAGCGCTCGAATGAAGAAGTCCAGTCCGACCGCGCGTACCAGCGGTTCGGCGAAGGGGTCGTCGATCAGTCCTTCGCGGTTGGCGAGTGCGCGCTGCGCGGCCACCATCGTGGCGGTGGCACCCACGCTGGACGCCAGGTCCCAGGTGTCGTCGTCGGTCCGTGCCATGAGGTTATCTATTTGAGGATTGCCGAGAGGTAGCCGGAATCGCCAGCGAGGGCGGTCAGCTCGTCGTCAGGAAACTCGAAACCGTTGACAGCATATGCTTCGCGGGTCGATCGGATCGTGACGTCCCAGCCCTTCGAGGCCAGGTAGTCGCCGGCGGCATTGCGCTCACCCGAATAGAACAAGTCGGCCAGGTCGATGTTGGACCCCATCCGGCGTGAGCGCTCATTGAGCATTTCGGTCCATTCGTCGGCCGAACCTTGGATGTCCATGTGTTCGGTCGCCAGCCGGCTGCCGGGTGCACTGAGCGCCGTGATGTTGTCGAACAAGCGGTCCTGGGCGTCGGGCGGCAGGTAGATCAGCAGCCCCTCGGCGATCCATGCGGTTGGCTGGGCTGGATGAAAGCCGCTGTCGCGCAACGCTGTCGGCCAGTCGTCGCGAAGGTCGATAGCCACGGTCCGGTGATTGGCGGCGGCAGTGGCGTCCAGACTTGCCAGCACCCCGGATTTGAACTCGATGACCTGCGGCTGGTCGATCTCGAACACCACCGCATCCGGCGGCCACGGCAGCCGGTAGGCGCGGGTGTCGAGCCCGGACGCGAGGATGACGGCCTGCCGGACACCCGCCGCAGCGGCACTGGTGAAGAAGTCGTCGAAGAAGCGCGTCCGTACCGCGATCTGCTCGCAGATCCGCTGCTCGTTGAAGAGCGGATCGTCGCCGGACTTAAGCTCGCCGTCCGCCATTCGGTTGCAGTGCTCGAGGCCGACGGCCTTGACCAGTGCGTCGGCGAACGGATCGTTGATGAGCGGATTGGGCTGCTTGGTTGCCAGTGCGCGCGATGCGGCCACGCCGGTGGCGGTGGCGCCCACGCTGGATGCCAGATCCCAAGTGTCGCCCTCGGTTCGGGCCATGACGTATTCCTACTTCCGTATCGCGATGACTGCCAGCGACTTACGCAGCGGCGAAAGCTCTTCGGTATCGGGCAATTCGCGGCCGTAGTCCGCGAACACCTCGGGCCGAGACCTGGCGTTGACCTGCCAGCCGTGACCGGTCAGATAGTCGACGACAGGATTGCGCTCACCCGCGTAGAACAGCTGCGACAGGTCGACATCTAACCCGTGCTGTTGCCATTGGCTGCCCATCGTCTTCGCGCGTTCCGCGACGGCGGCTCCGCTATCGGTGTGGTACTCGGTGGCCAGTTGGCTGCCCGGCGCGCTGAGCGCGGTGATGTTGTCGAACAGCCGATCCTGCGCTTCCGGCGGGAGATAGACCAGCAGCCCCTCGGCGCTCCACGCCGTCGGCTGGGTCTCGTCAAACCCGCTGCGGCGCAACGCGGCCGGCCAGTCCTCGCGAAGATCGATGCTGACCGCGCGGCGCTGCGCAGTCGGCGTAGCGCCGATCGCCGTCATCGTCGTTGACTTGAACTCGATGACCTTAGGTTGGTCGATCTCGTATACCGTGCTGTCCTGCGGCCACGGCAGCCGGTACGGCCGGGAGTCCAGCCCGGACGCAAGGATCACCGCCTGCCGGATCCCTGCCGTTCCCGCGCCGATGAAGAAGTCGTCGAAGAACCGGGTACGGACGGCGATCACGTCGGCCATCACGCGGGCTCCGTCGCCTTCGATGGTCGACAACGGAATCTCGCCGTCGACCAGCCGGGTGAAAAAGTCCACGCCCACCGCGCGCACCAGCGCCGCAGCGAACGGGTCGTCGATCAACCGATCGGGTTTCCTACTGGCCAGCGCGCGGGCCGCGGCGACCATCGTGGCCGTCGCACCCACGCTGGACGCCAGGTCCCAGCTGTCGGAGTCTGTCCGGCTCACCGCTGGGATCCCCTCCTTGAGTCCTCCTCAGGTCCTGGCAAGGAGAGTGTGCCGCTGACGTACTGCAACTCCCCGAAGTTGCCGGCTTCCTCGTCGTCGTCAAGCGGCGGTAGGCCATTGACGGCGAACAGCTCCTTGACGCTCTGCCGGCTGAGTTGCCAGCCGTGGTCGCCCAGGTAGGCGGCGGCCTCGTTGCGGTCACCGAGGTAGACGAGCTCGGCGAAGTCGAGGTCGAAGCCGTGGTCGCGCCACCGCTCGGAGGCGGCCTGCATGCGCTCGATCGCCTTCTGGTGATCGGAGGGGTCGATGTTCGGCATGCTTTCCACGGCCACCCGGCTGCCGGGCGCGCTGAGCTCGGTGATGGTGTCGAGCAGCCGGTCCTGCGCATCGGGCGGCAGGTAGCCGAGCAGGCCCTCCGCACTCCAGGCCGTCGGCTGGTTCGGGTCGAAGCCCTCTTCGATCAGTGCCGACGGCCAGTCGTAGCGCAGATCCATCGCGACCGTGCGACGCTCGGCGGTCGGCTCGGCGCCCAGTTCGGCCAGGGTCCTTGTCTTGAACTCGATGACGTCGGGCTGGTCGATCTCATACACCGTCGTCCCCGCGGGCCACGCCAGCCGGTAAGCGCGCGAATCCAAGCCCGAAGCCAGGATCACCGCTTGGCGGATGCCACTTTGGGTAGCACTGAGAAAAAACTCGTCGAAGAACTTGGTCCGCACCGCCATGTTGTCGGTCATCCGCTGCATGCCGACCGACTCACTGTCGCTGTCGAGGTCCTCTGGTCGCAGCTCGCCGGTGACCAGGCGGGTGAAGAAATCCACGCCCACCGCGCGCACCAGTGGCTCGGCGAACGGATCGTTGATCAACGCGTCGTCGGCAGTGCTGGCCATGGCCCTGGCCGCTGCCACCATGGTGGCCGTCGCCCCGACACTCGATGCCAGATCCCACGTGTCGTTGTCTGTGCGTGCCATCCGCTGACCCCTGTCTACCTAGTACAAAAGCCGTTACTTAGGTGATGTAACGACCTGGCGCCGACTGTACGCTTCGAATCTGAAGGCCGGCTCGCGCGCGTCGTTGCCTGCAATGGATGCGGGTCAGCTGAACCTCGGCTGTTACTCTCGTAGACTGTTTGACGTGTGACTCCGCAGGCTGCGAGCCCGCCGGAGCACCGCGCAGGACTTAACCACACGCTGGTCACACCAGCCCCAATCGCACGCCGCGATATGCAGCTCGGCTGCGCAGGAGGAAGAGTGCTCTCGGCTTTCATCTCATCACTGCGGACAGTCGACCTGAGGCGAAAGATCCTGTTCACCTTGGCCATCGTCGTCCTGTACCGGCTTGGCGCTTCGATCCCGTCGCCTGGCGTCAACTACCCGAACGTGCAGAAGTGCGTCGCGCAGGTCAGTGGCGGTGACTCGGCCCAGATCTACTCGCTGATCAACCTGTTCTCCGGAGGTGCGCTGCTGCACCTGACGGTGTTCGCGGTCGGCGTAATGCCCTACATCACCGCGAGCATCATCGTGCAGCTGTTGACGGTGGTGATCCCGCGCTTTGAGCAGCTGCGCAAGGAAGGCCAGGCCGGCCAGGCAAAGATGACGCAGTACACCCGCTACCTAGCGGTCGCGCTGGCCATCCTTCAGGCCACCAGCATCGTGGCGCTGGCCGCCAACGGAGGGCTGCTGCAGGGCTGCACCCTCGACATCATCCAGGGCCAGGGCCACGGCCTTAACATCTTCACGCTGGTCGTCATCGTGCTGGTGATGACCGCGGGCGCGGCGCTGGTGATGTGGATGGGTGAGCTGGTCACCGAGCGCGGCATCGGCAACGGCATGTCGCTGCTGATCTTCGCCGGCATCGCTGCGCGTATCCCGATCGAAGGCAAGACCATCCTGGACAGCCGCGGTGGCATGGTGTTCGCCCTGGTCTGTGTCGCCGCGCTGGTCATCATCATCGGGGTGGTGTTCGTCGAGCAGGGCCAACGGCGCATCCCCGTGCAGTACGCCAAACGCATGGTGGGCCGGCGCATGTACGGCGGCACGTCGACCTATCTGCCGCTGAAGGTCAACCAGGCCGGCGTCATCCCGGTGATCTTCGCGTCCTCGCTGATCTACATCCCACACCTGATCACCCAGCTGATCCGGAGCGGCAGCGGCGGTGCGGGCAACAGCTGGTGGGACCGGTTCGTCGGCAACTACCTGACCAACCCAGCCGACCCGGTGTACATCGCCATCTACTTCGGGCTGATCATCTTCTTCACCTACTTCTACGTGTCGATCACGTTCAACCCCGACGAACGTGCCGACGAGATGAAGAAGTTCGGCGGTTTCATCCCCGGCATCCGCCCTGGCAAACCCACCGCCGACTATCTGCGCTATGTGCTTAGCCGGATCACCCTTCCTGGCTCGATCTACCTTGGCGTGATCGCCGTGCTGCCGAACCTGTTCCTGCAGATCGGCAACGGCGGCGGCGTGCAGAACTTGCCGTTCGGCGGAACCGCGGTTCTGATCATGATTGGCGTCGGATTGGATACGGTCAAACAGATCGAGAGCCAGCTGATGCAACGCAACTACGAAGGGTTCCTGAAGTGAGAGTCGTTCTACTCGGACCGCCTGGCGCGGGCAAAGGCACGCAGGCCAAGAAGCTGTCCGAGAAGCTCGGCATTCCGCAGATCTCGACCGGGGACCTGTTCCGTAAGAACATCAGCGAAGGCACCCCGCTTGGCATCGAAGCCAAGCGCTACCTCGACGCCGGCGATCTTGTGCCATCGGAGTTGACGAACAAGCTGGTCGAAGACCGGATCGAGCAGCGCGACGCCGCTGACGGTTTCATTCTCGACGGCTACCCCCGCTCGGTGGACCAGGCCCGGGCGCTCGACGAGATGCTGATGAAGCACAACACCAAGCTCGACGCGGTGGTGGAGTTCGCCGTCTCCGAGCAGGAGCTGCTCGAGCGGCTGAAGTCGCGCGGCCGCGCCGACGACACCGAAGAGGTCATCCACAACCGGATGCAGGTGTACCGCGACGAGACCGAGCCGCTGCTGGCGTACTACAGCCACAACAACCTGCAGACGGTCGACGCGGTGGGCGCGCTGGATGAGGTGTTCGCCCGGGCCCTGCGGGCGCTCGGCAAGTAGTCGATGATCGGCCTTCCGGGACTGCGCAACCGCAAGGTCGTCGCGCAGCGCAGCGTCGGTGAACTCGATGCGATGGCGGCGGCCGGGTCGCTGGTTGCCTGCGCCCTGCTGGCCGTGCGGCAGGCGGCCGCACCAGGGGTTTCGACGCTGGCGCTCGACGAGATCGCCGAATCGGTCATCCGCGGCGGCGGTGGGATCCCGTCCTTCCTGGGTTATCACGGCTTCCCGGCAAGCATCTGCGCATCGGTCAATGACCGTGTGGTGCACGGGATTCCGTCGGCGAGCGAAACCTTGGCGCCGGGGGATCTGGTGTCCATCGACTGCGGCGCGATCCTCGACGGCTGGCACGGCGACTCGGCGATCACGTTCGGTATCGGGACGCTGATCCCCGTCGACGAGGCGCTGTCGCAGGCCACCCGTGAGGCGATGGAAGCCGGGATCGCCGCGATGCTGCCCGGTAACCGGCTCACCGACGTTTCGTACGCAATCGAGGCCGAAACGTACGCGGCCCAAGCCCGTTACCACCGCAAGTTCGGCATCGTCGCTGGATACGGCGGGCACGGCATCGGCCGCCAAATGCACATGGACCCGTTCCTGCCCAATGAGGGAGCCCCAGGCCGCGGGCCCTACCTTGCGCCGGGCTCTGTGCTGGCAATCGAACCGATGCTCACCCTCGGCACCACGAAGACCATTGTGCTCGAGGACGAATGGACCGTCGTGACCGCCGACGGGTCGCGCGCTGCGCACTGGGAGCACTCCGTGGCCGTCACCGACGACGGACCGCGAATCCTCACCGTGTAGTACGCGTGTTGACCAAATAGCCGCACACCGTCTACGGCGCGCGTAGTAATGAACCGGACCACCGCCAATGTCGTATCAAAGACGGAGGTTGGTAATGGACGATCCGGAGGCCGCCATGATGCGGGTGCTCTATGACGAGCACGCCGCCGCGCTGTGGCGTTATGCCCTGCGGCTCACTGGTGATCAAGCGCGTGCAGAGGACGTGGTGCAGGAGACGCTGCTTCGGGCATGGCGCCACCCCGAGGTGACCGACGACGTCGAGCGGTCGGCCAGGGCGTGGCTGTTCACCGTGGCGCGTAACCTGATCATCGACGAGCGTCGCAGCGCACGGTACCGCAACGAATCCGGCACACCCGACCTCGAGCAGGTCGCCGACCGCGCCGCACCGGACGAGGTGGACTCCGCATTGGACCGACTCCTGCTGGGCACGGCCTTGAGCCAGTTGTCCGAGGAACATCGCGCGGTGATCCGCCGGTCGTATTATCAGGGATGGACAACCACCCAGATCGCGAACGATCTTCAGATCGCGGAGGGCACGGTGAAATCGCGACTTCACTACGCAGTTCGGGCTTTGCGGCTCAATCTGCAGGAAATGGGGGTGACACGATGACACAATTCGGTTATCCCCT
>JAOPVX010000416.1 GCA_025965975.1 Mycobacterium sp.
GCTTGATGAATTCCCAGTCGGCCGGCTCGTCGGGGTTGCCGAACTCGGCCATCCAGGAGGCACCGGGCGGCAGCAGATGGAAGCGGCGCATGTCCAGCAGCGGACTCTGGCAGACCAACGCTCCGAAGAGCTCGGGATAGTGCGTGAGCATGACGCCCATCAGCAGGCCTCCCGCACTGCCTCCCTCGGCGCCGAGCTGGGGGGCCGTCGTGACGCCCTGCGCAACCAAATCCTGTGCGACGGCGGCGAAGTCCTCGGCGACCTTGTGCCTGTTCTCGCGTAGCACCTGCTCGTGCCACGCCGGCCCGAACTCCCCGCCGCCCCGGATGTTCGCCAGCGCGTAGGCGCCGCCGCGGGCCAGCCACAGTCGGCCAAGCCCACCGAAGTAGCCCGGTAACTGCGGCGCACGAAAGGCGCCATAGCCCTCAAGCAGGGTGGGGCCGGGACCGGTCGAATCCCGATGCGCGACCAGGAAATACGGCACCCGTGTGCCGTCGGCTGACGCGGTGAAGCGCTGGGTGACGACGAGGTCGTCGGCGTCGAACAACGCCGGGGAGGACTTGATTTCCCGCACGGGTCCTGCCGACGGGCCGTGCAAAAGCCGCGGTGGTGTGTCGAAGCCGGTGGTGTGAAGGAAGATTTCGTCGCCGAATACATCGAAGCCGGCGAGGCCGATGGTGGTGTTGGCGGGCACACCCGGGAGCGGCTCGGCCTGCCAGATCCCCGGGGTGAGGACCTCCACCACGGTCGCCACGTCGCGCAGCTTGATGCTCAGGAACCGGTCGCCGGTAAACGCGCCTCCGACAAAGAAGTCCTCACCACCGGGCTCGAACACCACGCGCAGTTCGGCGGTCCCGGCGACAAGTTGCTCGTAGTCGGCGATGAGCGCCGAGCCGGCCCTATAGATGGTGTCGCCTCTGGCCCAGTCCGATACCAGAAGGATCAACGCCCACTCTCGGTGCACCGCCATGCTGGCGTCGGTCGGGATGTCGAGGCGGATCAGTTCGCCGTCACACAACTCAAAGGTCTCTTTGTTGTAGAAGTCGACCATCCGATAAATGAAGGTGCGCTCGAATCCCGGATAGGGGTAACGAATCGCGCTCACCGAGACGTCGCTCGCGGAACCGGAGAACACCGCTTCGGCATCCTCCAAAAGAGTCCCACGCCGCCACCGCTTGATCAGTCGTGGATACCCCGAATCGGTCAGCGAGCCGTCCCCGAAGTCGGTGCCCACCAGCAGGGTGTGCTCGTCTTCCCAACAGACGTCGTTCTTGGCCTCCGGCAGGTTGAACCCGTCGGCAACGAATTGCCGTGTGGTCATGTCGAATTCGCGCACAACGCTGGCGTCCCCGCCGCCGCGGGAGAGGCCGACAAGCGCACGCGTGTACCCGGGTTCAATGATGGCGGCGCCGCCCCACACCCAGTTCTCGTCCTCGGCGGCGGCCAGCGCGTCGACGTCGATGACAACGTCCCACTCCGGGGAGTCCTTGCGATACTCCTCCAACGTGGTGCGCCGCCAGACCCCCCTCGGGTGGCCCGCATCGCGCCAGAAGTTGTAGAGATACTCCCCGCAGCGCGACACCCCGGGGATGCGGGTGTCGGAGTCGAGTATGTCAAGCACGTCGGCGCGCATCTGCTCGAACCGTTCACCCGACAACCGTGCCAGCGTGGGCCCGTTATGCCGCTGCGCCCAGTCCAGCACTTCCTCGCCGCCGACGGCCTCGAGCCACAAGTACGGGTCGTCGCCCAGCACAACGTCTGCAACCGCTGCCCGCGGCACCTCATTCAAGGTCATAAGGGACAGTCCTCCGAGGTGGCACGCTCACGGTGTGCCACGCCGACCACCCGACACTTGCCGAATATCACGTTAGCTGTGCAGCACCCGACACGACCGAGTAGTTGACTACCTGTTTCAGCTGGCCCCAGGGGGCGGGCCCGCTCCAGGTCTCGTACCCTCCACCGGCGCGCAACTTCGTGGTCACGGCCCGTCACTCCATCGGCGGACTCGACGGTTAGTTCAATCCTGACAGGGGCCCATGTGTCCGATGTCCGTCGGTGGCCGAAGGAGAATCGCCTACGGCCATCGGGTCACTGTGCAATGACGCGGCCGCTGGCATCAGCAGCCCGAGCCGCCCTCGCTGCCGCTGCCCGAATAAAAGTTCGGCGGCTTCTCCTCGGGGATGCGGCCGCCGGCGATCCACTCCTCACGGCGACGCTCCATGTATCGACGTTCGCTCTGATTGGCCCGGATCATCAGTGCGATCAGCGCTGTCAGCAACAGGAACGAGCCACCGACGACGATGACGGCCTGAATTGCAGTCATGGATTGGATCGTATGCGCGTCGGCGCCTGCAAGGCATGCGTAACGGACTACTCGCTTTCTCCCCACCGGATCTGAAACGGTCCGCCACCGAACGTGTGGCACCCTTCTCCGCCGAGTTCATTCTGCTGCTCATCCGCTG
This sequence comes from Mycobacterium sp., assembly GCA_025965975.1. Taxonomy (GTDB): domain Bacteria; phylum Actinomycetota; class Actinomycetes; order Mycobacteriales; family Mycobacteriaceae; genus Mycobacterium. The sequence goes on from JAOPVX010000416.1 coordinate 2,463, forward strand.
GTGCGACGAGACACTGGCCGAAGTCGAAACCCTGGCCAAGCTACAAACGACATCGGGCTCACACCCCACGGCCGACGCGGTCGGTCGACCTCAATGGTCACCAACACCCACCCAAGCCGACGAATACCGGCTCCAGCGAGTAAGCCGCCCGGCACGGCTGGCCGCAGCGCCCGGTCTCCGCGCAATGCTCGGGCAACGATCTGTCAAATCCGCAGGGTCTAAACGGTTCCGGTCGCGGCGGGTCGCATCGTTCGTCGACCGATCGCGGGTTACCGTGGCGCGGTGGACTATCGTTGCAGGTGCGGACCGTCGCGGTCTGTTTCCCGGCGCGACGTTCTGAAATACGTTGCGGCTGCACCGGTTGTTCTTGGTTTGAGCACGCTGATCAGCCCTTTGCAGGCAGCTGCGGACTCGAAGTGGGCGATACCGGCGGAGGTCGCCTCGCCCGGTCAGGCGCCCAACATCATCAGCCGCGCCCAGTGGGGGGCCGACGAGTCGATGAGGTCGGGAGCACCGTTGTACGACAACGGGATCAAGGCCGGGATCGTGCATCACACCGCCACCGGCAACGACTACTCACCGGAGGACTCGGCGGGCATCGTCCGCTCGATCTACGCTTACCACACCCGCACGCTGGGCTGGAGCGACATCGCCTATAACGCGCTGGTGGACAAGTACGGGCAGGTCTTCGAGGGTAGGTTCGGCGGTATCACCCGGTCCGTCGAGGGATCGCATACCGGCGGGTTCAACCAGAACACCTGGGCGGTGTCCATGATCGGCAACTTCGACGAGATGCCGCCCCCGACACCGCAGTTACATTCGGTGGGCCTGGTGTTGGGTTGGCGCCTCGCCATGGACAGCGTCGACCCGAAAGGCTCGGTCAGGCTGACCTCACAAGGAGGTCCCTACACCCACTTCCCCCAAGGTGTCACCCCCACCCTGCCCAACATCTTCGCCCACCGTGATGTCGGTGACACCGCCTGCCCGGGCAGCTTCGGCTTCGGCGCGATGAACCAGATCCGCGACATCGCCGCGCGGTTCAACAAGCCGGCCAGCTCCCAGGATTTCGCCGAGTCGATGCGCGGCGGCGCGATCTATGCCCGCTGGCAAGCCATGGGCGGCATGAACAGTCCGCTCGGCGCACCGACGTCTCCGGAAACCCCCGGCGAGGGTTCCACCCGCTACGTCACCTTCGACAAGGGGGCCATCTACTACTCACCCACCAGTGGCGCCGCACCGGTGACCGGGGCCATCTACGACGCGTGGGCGTCGCTGGGCTTCGAAAGGGGCGCACTGGGCCTGCCGACCAGCGCGGAGATTCAGGAGCCGCAATGGATCGGGCAGAACTTCCAGCACGGAACCCTGAACCTCGACCGGCAGAACTCCACCGTCACCCGGGTGATCGACGAGGTCGCGCTGACACTGCCACCACCGTCCCCGAGTGGGCCACCCGTCCAGCTGGAGCGGTTCTCACCGGCCCGCAACCGCGTCTGAACGGCCGATGACCAGCATCGGAACATCGCCAACCGCCACCACGTCCGCGGATGCGCCCATCTCGACCTCCGTGGATACGCGCCCGCTCGGCTGGAACCGAAGCCACAACCCGGCGTTGCCGTCTGCCGCGTCCCCACAAGTTGCCGTACGCGGGCCGCAGGACGCGGTGCGACAAGATCTGGCATCGGGACCGGGAGAATGGGTGCTGCTGTCCTAGCGGATCCCGCGGAAACTTGGCAGACCAGGATCAGCGGGCCAAGGCACTTGCGGTCATCTCCACGGTCTGGTGCAGCGGGTGTTTCATCAGCCCATTGAGGCCGGAGAAGCGGGTGATGCTGTGGTGCACGGCGTGGAAACGCCACAGCACCCCGATTTTGTGGCTGGCCAGATGCACCAGGGTGATCCCGAGGTCGGCGATCAGGATCGCGGACAGGACCTGCAGCACGAATGGCCATGTGCGGGGCCAGATCCCGGGGCGGGGATGATCGAGGCAAGCAGCGGGATAGCGGCGACGCTGGCCAGGATGAGGGTTTCGTTGACCGTGACGTGGATGCGGTCGCGGGTGGTGTCACTGCGGTCGTGGTTCCAGCCGACCTCATACGGGATGATCCGTTCGACGCCGAATGAGACGGCGATGGCGCCGCCCAGCACCGCCAGTAGCCAGTATTGTGATGCGCCGGGGGTGGTCAGCGCGACGCCGGCTGCGTTGAGGCCGAGCAGCATGAACGGCACGTAGCCGTAGCGGGCCAGCGCGTGGCCTGTGGCCAGGGGCAGAGTGCTCACGGCTTGATAGTGGGCCTCGCCAGTTAGGACGGGCTTGAATGATTCGGCTAGCCGCTATCGGCGATATCCCAGGACACGTGCCGGCTCAGCGCCGATGGTGCGAGACCGAACATGTCGCGGCAGGTACGGGTCAGGTGCGCGCTGTCGGCAAAACCGGCGGCGTGCGCCGCGGCGGGATCCCCACCTCGGTGAGCAAATGGGTCAACCGACTGGCCGAAACGCCCACCTGCGCGGCCACCTGGGTGCCGCGCACCGCTCCTACCTCGACCAGATCTGGCAACCGGTTCAACGCCGCGTTCACCGCGGGATGTCGCTGGGGGAGCTCAGCGGCGCCTGAGGTTGGCGTCAACTGTTCAATCAGGTCGGCGACCACCGTCGCCAACGGTCGTTGGTATGTGTGGCCCAGGACAGGGGCGGCGGCCCAGCCAGACGGGGCGCTTCGTTGGTTTGCGGCGCGCCCGGGCGCCGATTCGGGCTCAAGGAACACCACGCTGCCCCTGTCGGAGCCGGTCTCGATCCGGTGCGCGGCATCAGCGGGCACGGTAACTTTGGTGCCGCAGTGTCGTGAACCGGCATCGTCGACCACCGTCAATGGCGTTGCGGCGGTCATGATTTGCAGCGCGTGATGGGCGTGCCGGTCAGTGGTGCCGATCGACCCGGTGAAAGCCAGCACTCCCGGACGTAGCAACGCCGCCCCTTGCCACCGCGGTTCGACGACGAAACCGCCGTTAGGGGTGTTCATCGTCACCCAACGGTGCTGGCCGTGAGACCCACATCGCATGAAGCGCACCCTCGAGGTTCGTCCTCAGGCGCAGAGTGGGCGAGACGTGATCCTTGCGCCCGCACCGTGCGGGTGAAGCACTCTCGCCGTGTAACCGGCAGGTTAAAGTTGACAACCGATGTTGCCCGTCAGACAACTCGGTTCTAGCCTCGGTACATAGTGCCGCTCACCGCCGAGGGCGTTCCTCCAGCAGTTCGAGGGAGACCGGCCAACATGGCAATCGCTGTCGGAATCGACGCAGCCAGAACGGATGTCGCGAACGACGGCCTGTACCGCACGCTCGGACTTGCGGTCGGCGGCATGGCATCCGGTATCCGATCCGTCTACGCGGTACGTTTTACGACGATCCGAATCGCCTGTGAAACTCGGACGGCGCACGACCTCGCTCGTGAAATCGCCTGTTGCGCAGAACATCGCTGATCGGATGACTCGCGTCCCCATTGATAACCACCCTGGAGCCGACGTGGTGTCGTTCGTCTTCCCCGGCAGCCTGACCCCATCTACACATAGGACGTCGTGATGACTACCTCGACCCCGCCGGCGGGCGCGCCCGCCGAGAGCGCTAAACAATCTGTCGGTCTCCGTGCCGGCGTGCTCGGATTCCCCACACTGCTGGCGCAATCGATCGCCCTCATCTCCCCAACGATGACGGCGGTGCTCATCGTCCCGCTGGCATTCGCCGACTCCGGTAACGGAACCTGGCTGGCGTATCTGTTCGGAACGATCATGTTGTCGTTCGTCGTGATGAACCTCAACCAGTTCGCCCGGCGCTCAGCCTCGGCAGGCTCGATGTACGCCTACATCGGCCGTGGCATGGGGCCTCGCTGGGGGGTGCTTTCGGGCTGGACGCTCCTGTGGTCGTATGCCTTCATCTCGATCGCCGGGTTCACCGGGTTCTCGATATTCGTCAATCAGTTCCTCGACGCCGTGGGTGTGCACCACCATTTGCCGGCCGTGGTGTGTTTCGCGATCAGTGCCTTAATCTGCTGGCTCATCGCGTCGAAAGACATCCGGTTGTCGTCGTTGCTGACGCTGGTTCTCGAAGGACTGTCGGTGGCGGTGATTCTGGGTGTCTGCTTTGCCGTGTTGTTCCGCGGGCACACGATCATCGACTCCGCGCAGCTCTCGCTGGACGGCGCGAGCCCGAAAAGCATGGGGTTAGCGGTCGTGATCTGCATTTTCAGTCTGGTCGGGTTCGAAAGTGCGACCGCCCTGGGCGGCGAAGCCAAGAACCCGCTCGTCAACGTGCCCCGTGCGGTCGCCAGGAGTCTGGCGATCGCCGGGCTGTTCTTCGTCTTCGTCAGCTACGTCGAAGTCCTCGGTTCCACCCGCTCCGGATTGTCTCTGGACCAGCTCGCTGCACCCGTCAACGCGCTGGCTGACGCCTACCACGTCAGCTACCTGCAGGCCCCGATCTCGCTGGGGGCGATGGCCAGCTTCTTCTCGCTGTCGCTGTCCTGCATCAACGCCGGCGCCCGCATCCTCTACCCGATGGCGCTACACGGCGCCTTCCCCCACGCCATCGGCAACACCCACGACCGCAACAGAACCCCCCACGTCGCCATCGCGGTATACACCGTCATCGTTTTCGCGATCCCGGCCGTCATGCAGGTCTTCACCGACCCGCTCACCACCTTCGGCGACGCCGGCACCCTGGCCGCGTTCGGCTTCCTGCTGGCCTACTACCTCATCTCGATAGCGGCGCCGGTGTACCTGCGCCGCCGGGGCGAACTCACTACCAAGAACATCGCAATCATGGTCCTCGCGCTGCTGGCGTTGCTGGTTCCCTTGGTCGGGAGCTTCTACCCGCTGCCCCCCGTACCGGTCCGGTACTTCCCGTACTACTTCTTGGCCTACCTGCTGGTCGGGGTGGCGTGGCTGGCTTTCCTGCACCGGCGCGACAACACAGTGCTGGCTGCCATCGAGGCCGACCTCGAGGCCACCGTCGATGCGCACGACCATCTCAACGCCACTGCGCCCGTCACCGACGTCGGCTCACCCGTCAAAAGCTGAGCGATGACGAACGCCAGAAACCAAGATGCATGCGAACACCGGCCCCTCCTGGTCGTCCAGCACGTGCCGTGGGAAGGCCCCCATGTCATCCTCGACTCCTTCCCCAATACCGCCGTTGAGGTGCGTCATCCGGCCGACGCGCCAGATCGCGCCCCACTTCCGGAATCCGACGACGATCCGGGCCGCGATCGTCATGGGCGGACCGATGAGCGTTAACGACGCGGCCACGCCCCGCGCCGCCGCCCTCACCGGTGGCGCTCCCTGAGCAGCAGGCGCGATCACATCCGGACAACTCTTTACGAGAAGAAGACAGAAACGAGAGGAACGCGATGTCAGAAGGCGCAGTCGTGTCGCTGTGGCGGTACCCGGTGAAGTCGATGCAGGGTCAGGAGCTCGACGCCGCCGACTTCACCCGTGGTGGCCTGCTCGGTGACCGTTCGTTCGCCCTGGTTGATACCGCAACCGGCAAGGTCGTCAGCGCCAAGAACCCGAGGAAATGGCCCACTATGTTCGGATTCCAGGCCACCTTCACCACACCACCGGTGCTCGGCAACCCGCTTCCGCCGGTGCTGGTCAGCGGCCCTGACGGCGCCACAGTCACCTCCGACGACGCCCACTTTGCGGACGTGCTCACCAGCGCGCTCGGCAGACCGGTGACGCTGGCCACCAGTGCACCGAGCGAGCCGAGCCTTGAGGAGTACTGGCCTGACATGGCCGAACTCGACCACCAGGAGACGGTGACCGACGAGGCGATGCCGCCCAGCACATTCTTCGATCTGGCCACCGTCCATATCCTCACCACCGCCACGCTTAGCCGGCTCCAGCAGCTTCACCCGCCGGGCCGATTCGAAGTCAGGCGCTTCAGGCCGAACATTGTCATACGCCCCGCTAACGACGACGCCGACTTCGTGGAGAGCAGTTGGGTGGGGCGCAAACTGTCGATAGGCGACGAGGTGGTTCTCGAAATCACCGACCACACCCCACGCTGTGTGATGACCACTCTTGCTCAGGACGATCTGCCGAATGACAGCGAGATCCTGCGCACCGCAGCACGTTACAACGATGTCCACGTCGGCGTTTACGCTGAGGTGCGTCGGGGCGGCAGAGTGCAGCGAGGCGACACCCTCACCCTCCACTGACAATCGGGGTCAAGCGCTACCGAAAGCGGGTCCCCGACAATCGTCATCCTCGTGACGAAATGCCGTCTCAAGACTTTCGTCGGCCATTCAGCGCTGCGACACTGCCTCCGTATGTGGGACGACGGCGGCCCCGGTCGGCGATGGCGAAAGCCAGAATCTGGGTTCATTTCCCGCCGTCGGCGGCCCAGCCTACGAGGCCTTGCCACAAGCGCGAATAGTCGGGCGAGTCCGCGTAACTGCGCGATGCCCAATGCGGGCCGCAATCGCTGGTGTAGACGAACGCGCGTCCCGCACCGACCTCCCAGGTGGCGACCAACGGGTCATCACCGCACACCGCGAGGACGTTCGCCTCGGGACGTGCCTGCACCTGGTTATAGCCAAGCAACGGCCCGAAACACGTTGCGCCACCCAACGCCACGTGGTCCCCCTTCGTCGCGACCGGGTCCACACCCTGGGGCAGTTCGACCCGGTCGTCGGTGCGTGCGATCACGACGGGGAGGACGTCGGCCAGCGGCGTGCCCGCGAATTGTGCCTTGGCATCAATTCCGCTAAACGACAGATACCCGCCGATCATGCCGAGACCGCCACCGCCTCGGACGAATTCGGCGAGTTCGGCGAGCTTGTTGGACACCGGCTCCCCGCCGGTGAATGTGGCCGTGCCAAGCAGGAACGTGTTTGCGCCGCAGTCACTGACCAGTACGACGTCGACGTCGGAGAGGTCAGGCCATGCACTGTCGACCAGGTGTGACGGTAGATGCCGGAAGTCGTGGCCGTCCCCGGTGAGGGCTGGCTCGATCCACTGCGTGCCGACCTCGTAGCCGCTCACGGTGAACGAATCGAATCCCTTCACCTCCATCAACTGCGTGAACCAGCTTTCGCCGATGAGTAGGACGGTGGCCATGGGAACTCCTTTGAGCTACGGACCTGGAGTCCTGCGGCGGTAGCGATCAAGCAGCAGGCGTCGACGACGAAGCCAGTCGTCATGATCCATTGTGCGGGACGGATTCTGACGGGCCCGAGCCGAGCGGATTGGCGGGCCCTGGAAGGGCCAGAACGAAACCGAAACGGCTTGCGCGGGTGTTGACGATTCGGTTGGTGAACTTGCCGCTACAGGCGCACCGCGAGTCGGCGCGTGGACCATCGCATGCCGACACGATCCGTCGTCGCGAAAGGCAACGACGGATCGCTCGGCGTCCGGGTCAGTTCCCGGTCGACCCTCTACCCGATCTCGATCGGTATCTACCGGCGCCTCATGGCGCGACCACGCCGTCAGGCATGGACCGGACCGCCGGCAGTGAGCGGAGCTCCCGCCGATCCCGCCGTCGCCGGTGCGGCTGGCTCGATGTCGACGGTGGACTCCGACAGACTGTGCAAACTTGCCTTGCGCCGCATGAGCAGATAAATCGATATCCCGATCCCGATGACATACCAGGCGCCGACGACCGGGCCGGCCAGGCTCAGCGGCCAGCTGAGTGGCGTCGCGAAGCTGACAATCGGAATGCCCGCTCCGGCGAGGAACGCCGGAACCAACAGAATCGCCCCCAGCACCGGCACGATCACGTGCAGGAACACGTTGAGCTCGCTGCGTCGGTAGCGCAGGTAGTAGACGGGGCACGCGAGCGCCGTCACGAAGTAAATCGGGAGCACGCACACCGTCAGGGCCGTGCCGAACACCGAATAGGCCGTGACCGGATCCCAGACGTATCCGCCGACGAGCGTGAGGATCGTACCCAGCACGAAGAAGACGATGATGGCCTTGGACGGCGACCGCCAGCGCGGATGAACTCGTCCGAAGAACGACGGGATCGTGCCGCTTCGGCCCATCGCCCACATGCTGCGCGTCGCGGCGAGAGCCGCGGCGTTCATGCACGCGAAGGACGAGATCATCAGTACCACCACCAGCACGATCCACCCGTTGCCCCACAACGTCTTGGCCAGGCCGATCCACGCGTTGCCACCGTTGTAGGTCATGAAGTTGGCCATCTTGTCGGGACCGAAGTAAACGGTGGAGGCGTACGCCGTGAGCACGTAGAACAGGCCGATGATCAGGCACGACAGGACCACGGCCCGCGGCACGTTGCGCCGCGGGTTCTGCGTCTCCTCCGCCAGTGGTGCTGCCGCCTCGAAGCCGATGAAGGCCAGGAAGCCGTACACGGATGCCGCAATCACGCCGTTGATTCCCTCGAAGCCGGGAATGTTGGCGTGGCTCGTGGTGAACAGCGACACGCTGTTGGTGCCCCCCGAAACGTAGATCATCCACACGGACATCACCACCATCACGGTGATCTCCACCAGGCCGAGGATGAGCCCGAATCGGACACCGATCTCGACGCCGAAGTAGTTCGTCGCGAACGCCCCCGCCAAACAGATCAACGCCCCGACCGTCCAGACGAGGGTGAATCCGCTACCTCCGTCGGGAACCACGGTGGTGGCCAGCAGGTTGCCGAACACAAGCGCCAGATACGGCAAAGCGAACAGATACATGAAGGGATAGGCCCACGCGATGACGAAGCCTGCGGCGTTGTGCATGGACGTGCCGACATATGAGCCCAGCCCGCCCGCGGATGACATGTGCTTGGCCAGCTGGCCGATGGCCGTGGCCACCAGCAGGCTGCCGACTAGGGCGAACACGACCGCCAGCGCCAGCGCGCCGCCGCCGAACAGGGCGCCGGTGCTGATCGAGTACGCCGCGCCCGCACCGGGCGCCATCGTTGCGATGGCCACGAACAACACGCCGGGCAGTTTGACGACGCCCTTGGCGAGGCCCGGTTCGGCCGGGTCCCCCGCTACTTGAGGCGCCGCGACAACCTCAGGGTTTGCAGTCACTTGATACTCCATTTTCTAGAGGTCGACCGCGGTCGCGGTGAGCTCAACGAGTTGATCGGGGTGGGCCAGGGCGGTGACCCCTAGCCAGGTGCTTGCCGGGGGTGCAACGCCGAATTTCTTCGCGAAGATCTCGGCCGTGGCCATCAGGGCGGGAACGTCGGTGGCATAGACGGTGACCGCCACCAGGTTCTCCAGGGTCTGACTCTCCGATTCGAGACAACGTTCGAGGATGTCCATCAAGAAGAGCACTTGCTGTTCCATCGAGCCCGTGCCGATGACGTTGAATTCCGGTGGGGCGCCGGTGAATGGCGCGATGCCGGAATAGTAGACAGTGTCGTTGGCGCGGACAACCTGGCTGAATCCCAGTGAGGCAAATGTCGATTCGTCTACGTACCCGACATCGGGATTGGTGCGGGTAATCAAGAGACACCACCCGAAATGGCAGGTGTTTCGGCGTTGACCATCTCTTCGTGGAACGTGTCCATGAAGTCGGAGTTGGCGTGGTTGGGATTCTTCGTCAGCGACTCGAAGTCGTATTGCTCCTTGGGCGCGTCGTCGTTGATGGCGCGCATCGGGTCCTCGAAGTCACGGATGTATCCCATTGCCAGGCCACCCATTTGGTAGCCCATGAGCTTGAGCAGATCGGAGTCGAGCGTGCGCGCGACCTCGATCGGCGTCGACAGGTACTGGTTCTCCTCCTGACGGACCCAGCCCACGCAGTAGGTGATGTTGATTCCCTGGCGCACCTTGTCGGACTTGTTGGCCGCCGCGCCGTGGTAGACCTTGCCCGAGTAGAAGAACATCGAGCCGCGCTCCATCTCGGCGCGGATGATCCTGGGGTCGTCGTCGTCGTAGGTCTGCTTGCCCTCGATGAGGTGACTTCCCGGCACGATGCGGGTCGCGCCGTTCTCGACGGTGAAGTCGGTCATCGCCCACATGGTGTTGCACTGCACGTCGTAATCGAGAGGGAAGGGAAAGAAGTCCCAGGCGAGTTCGTCACGATGCAGGGGCTGATGGGTCTCGCCGGGAAGGACCGATATCACCTGGGTGAGATGCAGCTGGTAGACGGTCGCCTTCGACAACAGATCCGCGGTGGTGCCGAGCACCAGCGGATGAGAGATGAGGTCGCGGCTGGCGGGCGAGCGCGGGATGAGCGAGCCGGTTCGCCGAGTCATCCGACCGACGAAGTCGTCCTTGCCCATCGGGGTCAAGTCGATGTGCTCTTCGAGTTCTTCGGCCACTCGGTCCATCACCTCGTTGGAAACGACGTTGTCGACGATGACGAAGCCGTCGGCGCGGATCGCCGCGGCGACTTCGGCCGAGGTGGCGGTCGGCGGCAGGTGGTGCTTGGGCATACAGGAACTCCGATCGTAAAAGGGCTGAGCGGTAGGGTGTTTTCCGTGCGAAACGGGCCGGCAGCCTCATCGATGAGGCGGAGGTAGTAAGAGTGAAAGCGAATCAGGTTCAGGTTTCTACGCCTTTGCGCATCGGTAACGAGCGCGTTAGTACGCACGAGCCGTTGTCCCAGTTGATGTCTGCGGTGATGTCGCAGGTCGGCGCGCGGCGCAGCGCTGCCCAGTCGCGCAGCCAGGACAAGATGGGGCGGGTTCTGCAGGCCACCGCGGCACTGTTGGACGAGAGCGGCGCTGAAGCCGTCACCACCACCGCGGTGGCGGCGCGCGCCGACGTGTCGGTCGGCTGGCTGTACAACTTCTTCGACGATCGCCAGGGTCTGCTCGAAGAAGTGATGGTCAGCGGCTTGGCCGAGCTCGACGGCAGGCTGGAGGAAGCGGATTTCAGTCTGGCCGGGGCGGAATGGCGTGAACGGGTAGAGGCCGGCCTTGACATCGTGATCGACTTCTTCGACGCCTCACCGGGTTTTCGGTCGCTGTGGTTCTCCGCGGACTTCAGCGGCCGCATGCTGCAGGCCAATCGGTTGCACGACGACGCCCTGGCCGAGTACCTCGCCGCCAGCGTCACGGCGACCCGACCCGATGCACCGGACGTCCCGCTCGGGGTCGTCACCCAGATCTTCGTCGGCATGCTCGACAAGGGACTCGACCTCGCCTACCGCAACGACCCCCGGGGCGACAAGAACTTGCTCGCCGAGATGTCGCGTGCCAGCATCGAATACCTGGACCGCTACCTGGCCTGAAGAGACCCCGGCGGCCAACGCCAACGACCGGGGATGATCGCTAGAGAGCGAATCGGGTGGCTGGGGAGTGCGATAGCCCGCAGGCCATCGATCCGTCAGGGCACCCAAGGAGGGCGCGGTGCGGAAGCTGGATGAGAAGAGGGCCCTGGTCACCGGGGGTGCATCGGGTATCGGAAACGCCATCGCCCGACTGTTCCTCGAGAACGGCGCCCGCACCGTCATCAGTGACATCGATGGCGACAAGCTCGCCAGCGCGCAAAAGGAGCTCGCCGCATACGGGACGGTGCGCGCGGTCGCGGGAGATGTGCGCAGCATGGCCGACGCCGGACGCATGGTGCAAGCCGCGGTCGACGAGTTTGGGGGCCTGGACACCGTGGTGTGCAATGCAGGCATCACCAGCGTCAAGCCCATCGAGAATCTCGACGAGGCGGAATGGGACGCGGTCCTGACGACGAACGTCAAAGGCATGTTCACCGTCATCAAGCACGCGGTTCCGCACCTCAAGAGCGCCGGTGGGGGCACGATCGTCACCCTTGGATCCGAGATGGGCTTCGTGGCGGTAGCAGAATCACCGGCTTACAACGCGAGCAAGGGCGCAGTCATCATGTTCACCAAATCCCTTGCGCTCGACCTGATTCGCTACGACATACGCGTCAACGCGCTGTGCCCGGGCATCACCCGCACTCCGCTGCTGCAGGCTGAGGTGGACAACAGCCTTGACCCCGCCAAGACCGCCGCCGAGCAGGCCTCGTGGGCGCCCATGCGGCGGGTCGCCGACCCGCGGGAAATCGCCAAGGGGGCGCTATTCCTAGCCTCCGACGACAGCTCATTTGCGACGGGGAGTTGCCTCGTGCTCGACGGCGGCTTCACCGCAAAGTGAGCCGCCTGGCCTGTTAGGAGTTCTCAAGGCGCCGGATGACCCGACACGGGTTTCCTGCGGCGAAGACCTGCGACGGCACGTCCTTCGTCACGACACTGCCAGCACCCACGACCGAGCGCGCACCGATCGTGACACCAGGGCAGACGATGACACCACCGCCTAGCCACACGTTGTCACCAATGGTGATTGGAGCCGCGGTCTCCCACCTCTGCCGACGCAGCTCAGCGTCGTCCATCGGATGCAGGGCGGTCAGCAACTGCGCGCGCGGACCGATGGATACGTCATCGCCGATCACGACCGGCGCGCAATCCATCACGATCGCGTCATAATTGAGGAAACTGTTGCAGCCCAAGCGAATCAAGTGACCGTAGTCGCACTGGAACCTCGGCATGATCCACGATCCCTCGCCAATGGCTCCGAGTAGCTGCTCGAGAATCTCGCGGCGCTCCGCATTCTCGCCCGATCGGGTGGCGTTGAAGCGGTCCAGCATCTCTCCACAGAAGTGACGTTCCCCGACCAGTTCCGAATCGTCGTCGCGATAGAGTTCCCCGCTCAGCATGCGCTCTTTGTGCGTCGACATGGCAACCATCGTGCACGAACTCACACTGGTCGTAACCCCGACATCACCGCGACAGCGATCTAGCTGACGGATTTCTGCGATCTCGGTCGCATTCCGTCCGCGGACCAAATGCCCTCGACGGTGGGCTTTCCGCTGCTGATCCCCGCGACGCCTGCGTTGTAAGCGCGTGTGACGAACGCTTGGATTCTGAAGCCGAACACGACGCTATCGCCTGTGCGTGCCGTGTAGCGTTCGGAGGAGAGCTGACCGTAGTAGTCGATGGACGACGGTGGAGGCAGCGTCGCGTTGCAAGTGATCGTCGCATCGGGAGCCGGTCCCGCCTCTGCGGTTATTTGATAGTTGGGGAAGACGGGGTCGACGTACATCCCGCCTCCGAAGCAGTACGCGCGACCGGCGTAGCCGTGGCTGACCTCGGTCAAATAGCAGACTGCTGGAATTTCGGGTAGGTGGGTGGTCGTCGCGTGCACGGGGGTGGTGCCGGTCAGCGCGTGGCCGGGCTCGACCTGCGTGACCCCAGCCGACGCGAGCTCGGCGAGGGCAATCGTCGAGGTGGTGCCGGGGCCGTTGATCTCGATCGTGCGTCCATTGGCCATTAGGCGAGCGGCGACCTGCTCGAGGGTCCTCAGATTGTGGGTAGCTCGCAGCTTGCCCGCATCGGCGTCGAACAGCAGCGCGGGAAACGTGGTGATGCCGGCGAAGTGCGCGCCGTCGAGGGAATCGAGATCGTCGGCGACGTCGAGGATGTCCGCGGCGCGGAACCCGCCCTCGTGACCGGAGTAGAACTCATCGCCCGGTGCGTAGATGCGGGCCAGGAGTGGTTGATCGCGACCGTGGCGGCTCGAGGCGGCGGCCGCCTCGGCGGCCTTGTCGGCGCTGAACACCGTCCAGTTGTCGGGCTCCATGCCCGCGACGAGGTCGGCCTCCACCCGGGGTACTTGGACCAGGTGGCCGACGTGCCCGAGGCGCATCCCGGCTTTGGTGGTGCTGCTGGCGCAGTCGACGTCTACGGCGACGCTCGCGGGTATCCCTCCTGCCATGATCGCCCTGCAGGCGTCGGGGTGGCGGCCGATCTGTTTGGTCATCGCGTACGGAGTCATGTTAAGGCGGTTCGCCTCAGCCGCAATGGTTCTGGAATTCGCCTCGATCGCATCGAGATCCAGGACGTAGGTGTTGGGGGGAAGTTGACCCGCCTGGTGCAGTTCGATCGCGGCGGAAATCAGGCCCGGGTTGCGGCGGCGCAGGACGCTGAGGAACATGTCGGTCTTTCGATGGCTGGCTGAGCACTGCGGAGATCAGTGCACGACGGCGACCGTGTTCAGTCCGGCGGGTCTGTTCTGGTCGACACCGGCAGTATCGACCAGTGGCGGGCAACTCGCTGGCCGCAGATCGTTGCGCCAGGCTTGTGACGGTCTGGCCAGCGGGAAAGCTCGTTCGGCGCCACCTTCGCCGGAAACGCGTCCATCGCAACTGCCGGTTATCACACCGGGGTGGCAGCTACCATCACGGCCGGTGCGAGCGCGCGAACATGCCCCACCGTGGCGGTCAGCGGCGATGATGTGAGCGGCTACGCCACCATCACCGTCGGAACCTCGCCGGCGGCAGGCGTTTTAGCGACGGTCAACTTCGCCAACGCGTACCTCACCAATCCGAAAGTGCAGATCACCCCAGGCGACGCGGCCTCGGCGGTCGCTGCTGGCGGCAACAACCAACGACACGATGTTCTTGGCCGGCGGTTCCGGCGCCGAGTCGACAAAAGCGCTGAGCGCCACCATCAACGAGATCGCCGGTGTGCGTTACGCCCGGGCGCTGTTCTTCGTTGAGGCGACGGCTCCGACTGTTTACGGCGCGGTGCTACCGAGCCCGGAGACAGCGCACACCGCGGCTGGCGGGACTCCTATCAGGCCAATCGGGCACCACGCTGCCGAGCACCATCTCTGTGGGCAGCGTCTGGGCAAGCGGCGCAATGATCTACATGGTCGGCATGTAGCCATGGACCACTACCTGCGTTCGGCGAGTGACGGTCAACCCAAGGGCCACCGTATGGGCCGTGCCGAGCGGGAGGATCCCGGCGTGCTTTTAGCCCAGGTCGGCGAATCCTGGCCAATCTGAAGGCAATTCAAACACGGTGTCGGCCGACGCGGTCGCCTCGGCGGCAAGGAACACCTCGCCGTTGTCCTTGGCGGTGCGGGTTTCGAGTGGTAGGTGAAATGGTAAGGGCCTGGCGGCCCGTCGGCTAACCCAAACGCTGGGTAGGTCGTAGACGATGCGCGAAGCGCGGATGTCCTCGGTGAACATGACCGCCGATATCTGAGCGCCTCGCTGTGGCGGGCCGGGATGCCAGTAGCCGTCGCGGCGCCGATACGTCCGCATGGATCCCTGGTCAAGCTGGTGCTCCGTGGCGCGGGTTCCGACGAGTGCCTGCTCCATTTCGTCGGTGCCCGCGAACGCCGTGCAACTGAGCACGGCCACTACCAGCGCCGCATCGACACCTGCGCACTGTGAAGCCTTGTTCTTGAGCTGCTTTCGCAAATCCTCGATGCTGCCGACGACGAACGCGCTGCGCATGCGATAGATGCTGATCGGTCGCCCACCCATGCCGCGCCTGTCTGGCGCTACGGGCCGTGCAGTGAGACGCACTCCCCAGTCGCCGAAGGCGACCGTCGGCCCCTGAGTGCCTGATTGTCTGGACATGCGTGCAGCAGCTGTCCGGTCGTGATGCCATTCGCTGCCGCCCGTCGCCCGTCGCCCGTTGCCCGTTGCCCGTTGACTGCGGCGGCACTGTTGCCGCTACCCACGAAGTACGTTGCGCCGCAGAGACATCACCGCCGACGCGTTTGACGTCATTGACCGAGGTGTATCTGAACGCCGCGGACCCGAAGTTGTTCGAAGGTATAGCTGAACTCGCCGCGGCGTCCGACGGAAACGACATAGCGATCCTGGCCTTCGGTGACTGGGAAGCTGAAGGAGAATGTGCAGTTGGCGGTGCTGCCCTTCCCCTGTCCAAGCGACGTGGTGGCAAGGATCTCGCCCGTGCCGTTCTTAACGGCGACGGGAGTGTCATGGCCGATCTCGGAGTATCCGTCCGCTCCCTCACATGATGCCCCGTCTGATGCGATCGTGTCCATGCCAGCACTGTCAATCAGTACGAAAGTCCCTGACACCGTGACTGTTTCGAGCAGATGGAAGCCTTGGACGAATTGCGGGCAAAACGCGTCGACGGCGATCTTGTCGGCCAGCAGGCCTTGTTGGGGCCCGCCATCTTCCAGCTGTCGACACACCTGCCTACCGTGGGCGACGGCATTGGCATCAGAGTTGAACTGGGTTATCAACCCGGCATCCTTCAGCGCTGAGAGGTACCCGGGTTCAGGCGCAGGTGCTGACCTACGACCAGACAGCAACAGTACCCACACCACCGCTGCGACCATAACGATGATCGCGGTCGCCGCGCCGGTTGCGAGCCACGTCGAGCGAATGCTCGACCGGGCGATCGGCATCTCGACGTAGTCCGGAAGCATCTGCCCGCCGGCCGGGTCTGTCGATTCGACCTTGCCGTTGCGCACACGGTTGGTCGGACGTCCGGCGACGTAGTACCGGCCCTCGTATCGTGCCGTGGGATCTGGGCACCACCCCGTCAACGCGGCGGACGCGTGTACAGACCCACAGCGATCACAAGTGCCGCTGTCATCGATATCGGAGCCGCAATACGGACAGGTCATCGGCGGCGATCTCCGCCCTGCGGTCGACAATTGCTCCGACGCATCACCGTTGGCCTTCTGAACAATGGCAGCTCAGCCATCGAGCCGAAGCGGTCAGCCGACGACCGCGAGGCTGCGCCGACGTCTCCGCTCTTCCTCATCATTACCGTTATAGGTCCAGTCCGCCGTGACGGCACAGCCGGCAGACCAGATTGACAGGCTCAGGGAAAGAGTGGATTTCTGTCAAAGTAACCCGGCGTTCCGGGTCGATCTTCCCTGCAACTCGACATACGTGGCGGTGGTTGTAGCTTCTCAAGTTCGGCTGCACTTTCTCACGGATGGATGCACCAAGCCCGCACTTGTGCAGTGAGCTTGAGACACGCTCTGGCCGAAATGACAGGTCTTGGTGTCAAACTCGATGGGCAGGGTTGCCCTCACCGCCATCCGGTTGAGCCGGGGCGTTGACCTGGCCTCATGCTCGTCAGGGCCGGCTCACAGTCGCGCGGTAATTCCCGGGGGTCGTGTCGTGTTCGCGACGGAATGCCTTGGTGAACGCGAACGCCGAGCCGTAGCCGATGGCACTGGCGACCTGTGCCACGGGTATGTCGGTTTCGCGAAGCAGGCGCGCGGCTATAGTCATGCGCCACTGGGTGAGGTAGGTCAAGGGTGGCTGACCGACGAGCGTGGTGAACCGGCGGGCAAACGCCGCGCGGGACAGACCAGTTGTTGCCGCAAGCTGGTTCACCGTCCAGGAGCGTTCAGGTTGTTCGTGGATGACAGCGAGTGCGCGGGCGATCACGGGGTCGGCGAGGGCCGCCGACCAGCCTGCTGTTTGTGCAGCGTCGCGCAGCCAGGCGCGCAACATGTACACCAACAGAGCGTCCACCAGCGACGGGGTGACCGCCGTGGCGCCAACCGGTTGGTTCTCGAGTTCCTCGCCGAGGAGTGCGACCATGGCCCGGAGCTCTGGGTTTCGGCCCGGTCGGGCGGTGAGATGCAGCACGTCGGGAAGGCTGGTCAGCAACGGGTGCGACCGGTGCAGCTGCCCCGCCCCGATCTTGGCCCGGGTTACTGGCTTGACGCCGGCGGCCAGCAGGTGCACCTGATAGAAGCCGAAACCCAGCCGCTCGGTGCGAACCACTTCGCGATCAGAGTCAACGACATCGATGCCGCGGTCACCGACCTGCAGGAGCAGGGCGTCGAGGTGCACCGGCTCCCGCCCACGCCCGGCGCCGGACACCAGGCCTTCCTGCACGATCCGTTCGGCAACCTCCTCGAGCTGAACCAGCCGGAATAGTTTGCGCACCAGCGGAGCGTTCCGCCGAGATTTTCAGGACTTTCAGGCCCAGGCCGCGACGATACGGCGTCTTTGGGCGCGTCGAGCGGCTTGCGGTATTGCTGATGGGCCTGGGGTGTCCGACACGGCTGCCATTCAGTAGCCGGCCTGACAGTCAAGCGTAAGAGGAAATGCAGCAATTCGTGAGCCAAACGGCATCTGATCGCCGTGAGACAGCTTGGAAGCGGGCAGGTCATGTGGCTGGGAGATGCGATCGAAACCGAGGACCTACACCCCGCCCGCCCGCGGGTCCGTCGGTACTACTATCATTGTACTATCGATGTAGTGGATTGAGGCGGGGATGACGTATGCGACCGAGCAATGAGCAGCGGCGGACCCAGTTGACGGACGCGGCGATCGCAGTCGTCGTACGCGACGGGCTGCACGGATTGTCGCATCGCGCGGTGGATGAGGCCGCGAACGTGCCACGCGGTACCACCTCCAACTACTACCGGTCCCGTGACGCGCTCCTGGAGGCGACCACGCGCCGGCTGATGGACCTTCACTTCGCCCTGATGAAGCGGAAACGGCCGCCGGCGCAGAAACTCGACCGGCGAGTTCTGATCCAGTTTGTCAGCGGTGTGCTCGAACACGCGCTGAACCAGCACCCGGGCCGTTATCTGGCGATGCTGGAGCTGGCGCTGCAAAGCACGCGTGACCCGCAGCTGAAGCACGCACTCGTCGGCCTCACTGGCGAGGCCATGCAGCACACGTCCGACGTTCATGAAGCCGATAATATGCTGTCGGACAAGGCCATTCAGCTACTGAGCGTGTTTTACAACGGGATTCTTTTCACCTGCTTGGTGATGCCCGAGATCTTGGGCGGACGCACGCCCGGTGAGATCACCAGAGACGGGCTCGAAAAGTTGTTGAGCCTCAATTGATGGGAGCAGCCATGACCTTGGCAACAAACGATCCGGGTGCACATCTGCGCACCAACGTGACCCGCATCCACGCGATCTGCCTGTTCGTCATCACGATCGCCACCACCATCGCGTCGACGCTCGGTTGGCAGGGAAAAGGCCCGTTGAGCTTGCTCGCCAGTCAGCCATTCGGCTACGTCGGTCTGTTCCAGGCGTACTTCTTGATGTTTCTGCTCGCACTGGTCAGCCTTATCGGCGCAACGCGGTGGCCAAGCCGGCTGTGGAACGCCGCCCTCCTCGCCGCACACCTCGCGCCCCTGTCGATCATCATCATCGCCAATGACGTATTTGTGGCAACCAACAACCAGAACACCGCTTACCTCGTGGCGTTGACAATCCACATCCCGCTGATTGCGTTGGAAGTCTTCGCGTTGCTCTGGAAGGCGCCCATCTTCCGATCGGTGGCTGACGCCCACGCCACCTAGGGCACCCTGGCAGCGTGCTCGCCGTCGTCGTCGTCGGTGAAGTCTTCGTGAGAGTTGCGAGCGAGGCTGTGGCGGCGGAGAGCAGCCGGAACTCGCGGTCGTCGGCCGGTGGCATGGCGTAATTCGCGCGTTGCGGTGCTCGGCCCGAGGTGTTCAAGTCCAACAGGGTGCCGCCGGCTGGGCGAACCACCAGACTGTGCTCGGTAATCGTCGATGTCCGCCCCGCGCCAAGGATGGCCCTTGCGGCGCAACGGATGTCGTAGGAAATGAAGCGTTCCGTGAGACAAAACCGGTGGCTGAAGTCCGTGAGACGGTGTGCAAACCCAGGTCAGGACCGGCATGGATGACATCGAAGACGGGACGCTACATCTGCACCCATGACCACCCGGCGATGGTCGCCGCCGACTTGTCGCGTCCAAGCCTGTCGGAGGGCGTGGCCAGCATTGCTAGGGGCCGTGACTCGCGCAGGTCATGCAGCTACAAATGGTGTCCCCCACGGTATCTTGAGCTCGGGCCGGCCTGTCGGGGAGCAGACCTCCGCGGTGGAGGCGTTCGAAGATGCGCCGTCCTGACATGCAGTGGTTCTCGTCGAAGAGTCCAACCGCGGTGGCGGCGTGGCCGTCGCGGTCACCAACCTACTTCGCCACGAAGAAGCCCGGCGCTCTTGCTGCTGACGCTGGAATGGGGGTCCGAGCCCTGTCGCGCGGAACGTTTTCTCTCACACCGACACTAGCCCGCGCGGCGGGCGGCCCCGAGCGGGTGAAGCCGATTGTGCTGCTCGCGTTGGTGGTGGGCCTGCAAAGCGCCGATGCCGGCACCGTCGGGGCGCTGGTCGTCCCGCTCAAGCAGTCATTGCACATTAACAACACTCAGGTGGGGTTGTTGGTCACCGTATCGACGGGCGTCGGCGCACTCGCCACACTGCTGGCCGGGGCCCTCGCCGACCGCACCGTCAGGGTTCGCCTGATGTGGGTAACAATGCTGGTGTGTTCGGCGGCAATGGCTTTGAGCGCCGCCAGCCCCAGTTACGGCTGGCTGCTCGCGTGCCGGGTCGCCCTTGGCGCCGGGGTGGCGGTGTCGGGGCCGGTGGTCGCCTCGCTGATCGGCGACTACTTCGCGCCCGGCGAGCGGGGACGGGTGTATGGCCTCGTGCTCGCCGGCGAGGGCGCGTGCACGGCGGTGGGACTCCTGGTCGCGGGGGAACTGGGCGCGGTGAGCTGGCGGCTGGGGTTCTGCTGGCTGGCCGTAGTCGGGCTCATCCTCGCCGTCGGGGTGGCAACGAGCCTTCGCGAACCGCTCCGCGGCGGCCTCGCCGCCGGCGGAAGCGGCGTCGCGTCGGCGGCGAATCCGGACAACCGGCAGCGTCGCTCCCTGTGGCGGGAAGTGCGCTATGTACTCTTGATTCGCACCAATGTCGTTCTCGTGGTGGGGTCCTCGTTCGGCTACTTCTTCTTCACCGGGTTGAGCACCTTCGGGGTGGCGCTGATGTGCGGCCGGTTTCAGATCGGCCAGGCCGTGGCCACCTTGCTCATCTACGTCCTCGGCGCCGGCGCCCTGATCGGGGTGCTGAGCACCGGACGCGTCGCCGACTGGCTGACAACCCGCGGTCACATCAGTGCCCGGATGGCGGTGGGCGGGGCGGCATTTCTGGTAGCGGCCCTGTTCATCCTTCCGACACTGCTCACGCACAGCCTGCCGCTGGCGATGGTGTTCGCATTTTTGGCTGGAATCGGGTTGGGCGGTGTGAACCCGCCGCTCAACGCGGTGAGGCTGGATATCGTGCATTCCCGGCTGTGGGGGACAGCAGAAGCGGTGCGCACCATGCTCGTCTCGATATCCACGGGTTTGGCGCCGCTTGTGTTCGGTGTCGTGTCCACCAAACTCGGCGGCTCAACGGCAGCTGTCAGCAGTGCCGGGGAAGGGCAAGGCCGGCTTGCGAGCGCGGGGGGAATGACCCCGATCGCCGCCACCGCGTTGGACCACACCTTCCTCATCATGCTGGTCTCGCTGGTCATCGCCGCAGCGCTCATCTTGTGCGTGGCACGCCGCACCTATCCACGCGACGTCGCGACGGCGATGGCCTGTGAGCTGGCGATCGCTGCCCCGCGGGAGCGAACAATTCAGACAGCCGAGATGGTTTGAATGCGCGGGCAGCAAGAGATGGCGGTTCGTTGCGCTGGTCTGGATTGAGTGTCAAGGACGTCGAACTGGTTGAGTAAGCCGGCGGGCACAGGTGACCTTTCCCAGACGACTTCAGCACCCTGGACGAGATGCTGGCCTGGCGTGACCGCCAGCAGTGAAGACGCCGTCAGTACGGTGACCACAGCGCAGGAAATAGGGACACACGACCTGCTGCACCGTGTCCTCGATGCGAGAAGGTCACCGGCCGTTACTACGAAGACTGCGCCGAGGCGCCACAAGTCACTGAGCGCGGCACCCACACCGGCGGCGTTGCGCCCTACGCCCTTGACTCGAACAATGCCGACCGCCTCTGGCTGACCTCCAACGAGCTGACCCAACGGATCTGAGGGAACGTTCACTCACCCAGCGTTCCTTTGAGCATCGCGGTGAGCACCCTGCGGACGCGCGGTTCGATCTCGAAGACTGCGTGCGCCATGCGCGGGTCGCTCCGGTAGAGCGCCGCTACTTCTTGAGGTGGATTGGCCATTTGCCAGAATGCGCCCGACAGTGAGGTCGCGGTCGCGACGATGTCGATGCAGTCTCGTTGGGTGAGGCCGGGCAGGAGCCGCCGCATGACCTCGACGATGGCGTCGACTTCGTTGTGGGCGACGAGCTTGAAGGCGCGGACGGCTTCCATGGACACGTTCCGTTCCAGGTTGAGCGGTGCCTGGGCGAGCAGGTCGCAGAACATGCCGCGGTCGGCCAGTGTGGTGGAGAAGGCGGACGCCACAGTCTCCGCGGTCGGGGAGCCGCCGACCCGCTCCAATTTCGCGCGCAGCGCCGCCGACCATTCTCGCCAGTCCTCGGCGGTGAGGCGCAGGAAGATCTGCTCGCGCGTCTCGAAGTAGCGCAGCAGGGCCGACTTGTGCATGCCGACCGTGTCGGCGATGTCGGTAAGGGTGATCTGCCGGATACCTCGCTTGGCGCCGAGCGAGCGTGCCGCAGCCAGGATGGCGTCTTCACGCTGTTGTTTGGCCGCTGGACTGCGGGCCCTCTGAAAATCCGAGGCATCCATCGCCTGATCTTAGCGCAACACTGTTGCGCTATTAACGCAACAGTGTTTTACTAAAATCATGACACAGACATGGTTCATCACCGGTTCGTCCCGCGGCTTCGGACGTGCCCTTGTCCGCGCCGCGCTCGAGGCGGGTGATCGAGTCGCTGCCACCGCACGCAGGCCAGGGCAGCTGGATGATCTCGTGACCGCCTACCCGGATCACTTACAAGCGCTGGCCCTGGACGTCACCGACGCAGCGGCAGCAGGCGCGGCGATCAGCGAAGCGCGCCAGCGGTTCGGCCGGCTCGACGTCATCGTCAACAACGCGGGCTACGCCAACGTTTCCCCCATCGAGACCGGAGATGACGAGGACTTCCGCGCCCAGTTCGAGACCAACTTCTGGGGTGTCTACAACGTCTCGAAGGCGGCGATCCCGGTGCTGCGAGAACAAGGCGGCGGATTGATCATGCAGTTCTCGTCGATGGGCGGGCGCGTCGGCGGCTCTCCAGGCATCGCCTCCTACCAGGCGGCCAAATTCGCGATCGACGGGTTCAGCCGCGTGCTGCGCACCGAGACCGCGCCGTTCGGTATCAAGGTCATCGTCGTCGAGCCGAGCGGTTTTCGCACCGACTGGGCAGGGTCGTCGATGACCGTCCGGCCCATCCCCGACGAGTACGCCGAGATACTCACCTGGCGCGGCGAGGGCAGTGGCGTTGCGGCCGGGGACCCGGACCGCGCGGCCCAAATACTCGTCCAGGTGGCGAAGCGTCGCGACATCCCCCGCAATCTGCCCCTTGGGGTGAACGCGACGCAGGGCTCGATCCGGCTCGACAACGAGCACCTCGCCGAAGACCGGAAGTGGTCAGCAGTCAGCAGGTCGGCCGATTTCGCCGAGTCCTACCCCGTCGAGTTTCCGGCAGACATCTGACACAGGATCTGATCAGCCTCGTTTTGTCTAGAAACGAGACAACCGCGGGCGCGATTTCGCCACGTTCAAACGTATTTCGCCACCTTCAAACGTGGAGGTGAAACGAGCCGACCGCGGGCGGTAGTTAATGCGCGCCAGGGCGCCCACCGGGGAATGTCAAAAACGTTGACCAGCAACGCTTTTCCCGCGACTGGGAAACCGCGCAGGATCTCACCACGGACTCACAGATAACGGTAGCGAAACGCATAGGGTCCAAACGGTGATGCGATCGTGTTGCAAATGTGACCCCTGTAACCGAGCGTTACCAAAGTGAAATTTGTGCTTCATGAGCACATGACCTTCGGGGAACCGGGAGCGCGGATATGACGGCAGTGACGTTTTACAGCCGACCGATATCGAAGCGGCAGGCAAGGCCGAAGACGGGACGTACACAGGTCGGCACGGTCGATGTCATCGCGGCGGCCGTAGTGGTGCTCCGTCCGGTCGTGGTGTCGGTGGGGATCGTGGCCGCAGCCGTGACCTGGGCCACGCCTGCGCGCGCGAATCCGGTCGGCGACTCGATCTCGACGGTGCTCAACACCGTCGGGATCGGCAACAACGGCCCGATCAGCAGCGTCATCGCACAAATCGGGCAGTCGATCTGCCCACTGCTCGTCCAGCCGGGCAGCAACTTCGCCAGCGACGCGACGCAGATGAGCGGCAACGGTGGCCTCGCCTAGCCCATCGCCCGTTTTCTTGCCGGCCAGGCGATCCAGGCGGAATGCCCGGCGTTCATGACGATCGCCAACGGGACCATGCCGGTCCCGCTGACCGGGGCGAGTACGTCAGCCACGCCGTTCGGGCTTCCCGGTGGCTCGCCGTCACCGTTCCCGCTGCCGCTTCCCGGCACGAATCCGCCTGCGCCGAACCCGCTTTCATTGCCGGGCCTCTGATTTGCAGAACAGCGCGCGAGGCTCCTACTTGATGTCGGCGCGCGTCGTGGTCATGGCGAGCTGCCGGGATCATTGGGATGCGCTGCGAGAGGAGTGATCTCCAGTGTCATCCAGGCATAGAGCGGCAGCGACTCGAGGATGTTGTTCATCTCGGCGGCATTGCCCGCATTCCACAAACCGAGCGTGCGCCGAGCGCTTGTCTCGGCGCGCAATGCCCATAACCGCATGAGGTGACCGTGCCCTGCTAGCTCTCGAGCGCGCTGAGCCTCCCGCTTCATCGTGTCATCGACAACTCCAGGAGGCGTCCCCTCGGGCGCAGCAATGGTCATAGCGATCAGGAACTCCTGCCCGTCGCCCGTGCCGGAAAGATCGGGGTCGTTCGGATGCGGCGACAGCGGCGTGACTTCGTCGGTGCGCCACACCCGCAACGGCATTGATGCGAGGAGCGCTTCTAGGTCCTCGGCGTCGTCGGCGGCGAAGAGACCAAGCGTGCCTAAGGGCGGTCGCCCGTGTAGTACTCAGCGACGGTTCGGCAGGTATCCGTGGCGGCTCGACAAACCAATTCGGACCGGGTGCGGTTTTTCTCTGACGCTGTATTCGCGGTGCTCATCACCATCTTGGTTCTCGAACTCATGCCGCCGCACGCCGATACGTTCAGCGCCCTGCTACCTCTGTGGCCAACAGCTTTGAGCTATGCGGTCAGCTATGTGTTCATCGCAATCGTCTGGGTCAACCACCATCACTTGTTCGGCTATGCGGAAGTGGCGACGCCGCGGCTGGTGTGGTCCAACTTCGCGCATCTGTTCTCGGTATCACTTATCCCGTTTGCCACCACGTGGATTGCCGATACCAGGCTGGCCGCCGCGCCAGTCGTGTTGTACGCGGCCATATTCGTGCTCGTTAACGTCACCTATCTCGCCCTCTGCTGGGAAGCAGTCGATCGCCCCGCCCACGAGGACGTCTCCCAACGCATCCGCCGACTGCTGCGAATGAGATCCTTCGTAACGATCGGCATATTCGCCGCAGCGGCACTGGTCGCCCTCAGATGCGGCCGGTGGTGGCAATGGCGCTGATTTGCTTGTGTCTCGTCGGCTACCTACGGCCCGACGTTCCCGCTCCGAACAAGGGCGCAGGCACGGCGTGAAAGACGCCACAACAACGTTCACCAGTGGCCGCGATGAACGACTTCATCGAAGGGCCGGCGATCCGGCTTGCTGATCGGCGTGAGCGGGCGGTCGGCCGGATACCCGAGACCAAGGAGGTAGGCAACGATGTGGTCGTCGGGGACACCCAGGATCGCGCGGGCCTTCTCTTGGTCGCCGACGGCAGAATGACCGGTGCCGATGCCCAGGTCGGTGGCCTCAAGCATCATCGCCATCGTGGCTTGGCCCAGGTCGTACTGATCAAGTAGTTTCCGTCGCTCGTCGGGCGGCACCGGGGCAACCAGCGCGATAGCCGCAGCAGCCGACGCGATATGGCGGGCGCCCTGCCACACAGTGGACAGTTCCTGCAACCGGTCCGGATCGGTGACAACGACGAAATCCCAGGGCTGGCGGTTCGACGCCGATGGTGATCGCCAGCCCGCCTCGGCGATGCGCTGCAGATCGCTTTCGGGCACCGGGTCGGGCCGATAGCTCCTGACATTTCGACGGGCACGAATCGCATCCCAGGTGTCCATGCAAACATCAACGCACGGATACCCGCGGATATTGCGGGAAATCGCTAGGCGGCCGCCCCGTTTGACGCGAGGTGACGTGCAGCGAAGTCGGCGGCTTGGGCGGCCATCCCGTTCTCCGCGTAGAGGGTATGTGCAGCGTTGTCGTTGCCCCCCGGCGAGCAGATCGG
>JAOPVX010000418.1 GCA_025965975.1 Mycobacterium sp.
GCTTGATGAATTCCCAGTCGGCCGGCTCGTCGGGGTTGCCGAACTCGGCCATCCAGGAGGCACCGGGCGGCAGCAGATGGAAGCGGCGCATGTCCAGCAGCGGACTCTGGCAGACCAACGCTCCGAACAACTCGGGATAGTGCGTGAGCATGACGCCCATCAGCAGGCCTCCCGCGCTGCCTCCCTCGGCGCCGAGCTGGGGGGCCGTCGTGACACCCTGCGCCACCAAATCCTGTGCGACGGCGGCGAAGTCCTCGGCGACCTTGTGCCGGTTCTCGCGTAGCACCTGCTCGTGCCACGCCGGCCCCAACTCCCCGCCGCCCCGGATGTTCGCCAGCGCGTAGCTTCCGCCGCGGGCCAGCCACAGTCGGCCAAACACACCGAGATAGCCCGGTAACATCGCCGCACGAAAGGCACCATAGCCCTCAAGCAGGGTGGGGCCGGGACCGGTCGAATCCCGATGCGCGACCAGGAAATACGGCACCCGGGTCCCGTCGGCTGACGCGGTGAAGCGCTGGGTGACGACGAGGTCGTCGGCGTCGAATAACGCCGGGGAGGACTTGATTTCCCGCACGGGTCCAGCCGACGGGCCGTGCAAAAGCCGCGGTGGTGTGTCGAAGCCCGTGCTGTGAAGGAAGATTTCGTCGCCGAATTCGTCGACGCCGGCGAGGCCGATGGTGGTGTTGGCGGGCACACCCGGGAGCGGTTCGGCCTGCCAGATGCCCGGGGTGAGGACCTCCACCACGGTCGCCACGTCGCGCAGCTTGATGCTGAGGAACCGGTCGCCGGTAAACACTCCCGCGGCGAAGAAGTCGTCGCCACCGGGCTCGAACACCACGTGCAGCTCGGCTGTCCCGGCGACAAGTTGCTCGTAGTCGGTGACGAGCGCCGAGCCGGCCCTATAGATGGTGTCGCCCCTGGCCCAGTCCGACAGCAGAACCATCATCGCCCACTCGCGGTGCACCGCCATGCTGGCGTCGGTGGGGATGTCGATGCGGATCAGGTCCCCGTCCCGCAGCTCGAAGGTCTCCTTGTTGTAGAAGTCGGTACTGCG
Organism: Mycobacterium sp.; assembly: GCA_025965975.1. GTDB lineage: Bacteria > Actinomycetota > Actinomycetes > Mycobacteriales > Mycobacteriaceae > Mycobacterium. Next base: position 1,055 of record JAOPVX010000418.1, read on the forward strand.
GTAGATCCAGGTGCGCTCGAATCCTGGATAGGCGGAGCACGTCAGGCTCACCGAGACGTCGCTTGCGGAACCGGAGAACACCGTTTCGGCGTCCCCGAGCGCCGTCCCGCGCCGCCACCGCTTGATCACCCGGGGATATCCGGACTCGGTCAGCGAGCCTTCCCCGAAGTCGGTGCCCACCAGCACGGTGTCGTCGTCTTCGAAGTCGATGACGTGCTTGCCCTCGGGCAGGTTGAACCCGTCGGCAACGAACTCCCGTGTGGTCATGTCGAATTCGCGCACGACGCTGGCGTCCCCGCCGCCGGGGGAAAGGAAGACGAGCGCACGGATGAACCCGGGTGCGTTGATCCCGGCGCCGCCCCACACCCAGTTCTCGTTCTCGGCGGCGGCCAGCGCGTCGACGTCGATGACAACGTCCCAGTCCGGGGAGTCCTTGCGATACTCCTCCAACGTGCTGCGCCGCCACACTCCCCGCGGGTGGCCCGCATCGCGCCAGAAGTTGTAGAGATACTCCCCGCGCCGCGAAACCCCGGGGATGCGGGTGTCGGCGTCGAACACGTCGAGCGCCTCAGCGCGCATCTGCTCGAACCGTTCACCCGACAACTGTGCCAGCGTGGGCCCGTTGTGCCGCTGCGCCCAGTCCAGCACTTCCCCGCCGTCGACGGCCTCAAGCCACAAGTACGGGTCGTCGCCCACCACAACGTCTGCAACCGCTGCCCGCGGCGCCTCATTCAAGGTCATAGGGGCAACCCTCCGAGGTGGCACGCTCACGGTGTGCCACGCCGACCACCCGACAGTTGCCGAATATCACGTTAGCTGTGCAGCACGCGACGCGACCGAGTAATTGACTACCTGTTTTCAGCTGGCCCCTGGCCCCAGGGGCGCGGGCCCGCTCCAGGTCTCGCACCCTCCACCGGCGGCGCGCAACTTCGTGGTCACGGCCCGTCACTCGCTCGGCGGACTCGACGGTTAGTTCAATCCTGACAGGGGCCCATGTGTCCGGTGCCCGTCGGTGGCCGAAGGAGAATCGCCTACGGCCATCGGGTCACTGTGCAATGACGCGGCCGCTGGTATCAGCCGCCCGAGCCGCCCTCGCTGCCGCTGCCGCTGCCTGAATAAAAGTTCGGCTCCTCCTCGGGGATGCGGCCGCCGGCGATCCACTCCTCACGTCGACGCTCCATGTATCGACGTTCGCTCTGATTGGCCCGGATCATCAGTGCGATCAGCGCCGTCAGCAACAGGAACGAGCCACCGACGACGATGACGGCCTGAATTGCGGTCATGGATTGGATCGTATGCGCGTCAGCGCCTGCAAGGCATGCGTAACGGACTACTCGATTTCTCCTTACCGGATCTGAAACGGTCCGCCACCGTGCGGATGTAGGTGGCGTGCGGAACAGTGCAAACGGTCGCCAGGAGCACCAGAGCAGGTGGTTGCAGCTATGCCGGGTTTGGTGGGCAACGACCGGTCGCCACCGGCACTGCGTTCCCGACCCCAATCACATCTTTACCAAGTATCTGCACGGCACATTTTGCACACGTTGCGAAAATGGTTGTGGCACAGCGCCACAACCCGCGCGGCCACCGCAGCAGGCGGGCCGCGCTCCGACCCTAGTCTCCTTCGATCATGCGGAGCGCAGCGCCGGGTGACGGCGCGCGGCTGCGCGATTGCGTGCTCGCCGCAGCAGAAACCAACGCAGAAACGGCCAGACCAGGTTCGCGTGCTCGGGCGGCTTGTCAACGAGGTCGCAATGGCGTTCAAGCTCATCGAGTCCGCACACAAACCCGCTGGCGCGCCGTCAACGCCCCCCACCTCGTCGCACTGGTCCGTGCCGGCGCCAGGTTCAACAAGGGGAACTCGTCGAACGACCCGACGAATCAGGAGGTGACCAGCAAGTCGCGTGACACGCCGATCCACAAGTCTTGAATATTCCCCTAGTCACCGTTCGGCATACCGGCGTACATTTTGCCCATGAGTGCGGGTCTCAAGGGCGGTCTTTCGGGTTTGGGCGTGGTGCTTCTCATCGTCGCTGTCGTCCGCCTGTTTGTGAGTCACACCGGCAGTGAGGTGCTTGCCATTCTGGTGATCACTGCGGTCCTGCTTCTGGTGTGGCGGGTACTCACGCTGGTGTGGCGGATGCTCCGACGACGTCACGGGCCCCAAGAAGTCCGATACCAGCTTGAGGCCCAGGACATTCAAGGTTTGCGCGCCGCCTCCGAGCGCGACAGCGCCCGTCGGCGTGCCCGTCAAGGCGATGAGTCGGGAAGTAGCTGGGTATAACTAACTCTAGTTACCGGGTGCCACGCCGATGCCGGGCCAGACGCCGACCCGAATCGACACGTTGGGCAAAAGGCCGGGCTTCAAACGTCACCGGACGGGGGGCAATCGACGGGAGTCCTGCGTCCTATCTACTGTTCGCTCGTCACAACTCTCCGGTGGCGGGCCGAACCGTTTTTGTTGGCCGCCAGAAAGTCCTCCGGTAAGCCCGTAGTTTCAGAATGGCGACCGAGTACGTCAGCGCAATGCGGCCGCGAACCAGCTGAAAGAGGTGCTTGACGAATCTATTAAGTGGACATCAAAGAAACTGTTGATTTAGATGAAGCGCAGAGAGTAATGGGTTCTGCGCTGGCTTGGACACCGGCACCGTACGACCGTCTACGTCCAGGAACAGCGCATCAAGGTTGCTTCCCAGCCGTCACCGCATCCCGATCCGTTGCCTGGATGTACGATGCCGGTTTCGACGGATTTGGGGATGCCATGCAGACGATGGGTTGGCTGTCATTGATCTTGTTAGCCGTCGGTTCTGTTCTGGTCTTGGTGTCGGTGGCCTTCCGCAAGCGAGAAGGATTGATTGCCACGACCGGTCTAGTCTGTCTGGTGGCTGGAATTCTGCTTTTAATATTCGGCCACGATTTATTACACAGTTGACCGCCTAAGGCAAACTGCAGCCACAGCCATCCGACCATTGGGCGCGCCTGATCGAAGTCGAAAGTGGCAGTACCGCACGCTTTGCCCGCGCCGCACTCTCGGCGCGAGCGGGAATTACCCAGATAAGTAACGGTAGGCGGTTGCTCGCCCGATGCCGAATGCGGCGGCGAGTTCGCACACGGGTTCACCGGTCTCGGGACACCGGCGTGATGGCCCTGTCATATTCTGATATTGAATAGACACGCCCGGGGCATCGGCTTTAAATCCGAAAACGCTTCTGCCCCAGGCTATTGCGGGATAACGGTGCCTTCTTGGCTGCGGACCCCGTTTAGTTGGGCCTCACCGGACCGATTCCTAGGTTGGCGCGTCTGGGCTTAGT
>JAOPVX010000421.1 GCA_025965975.1 Mycobacterium sp.
ATTCCGCATGGACGTGCGGGGTGGGGTGCGTCGGAGGCGACTACATAAACATTGACCACCATCAACGTTAAGGGTTAAAGGGATTGTGGAAAATTCACCGACTAGGACGGTCGGTCGTCGGCGACGATTGGGCAGCGGTCAGCGCCGGTACACACTGTCATTGTGTACCTTCGGGTGTCGACTTCGCAGAGGGCAGTGCTGCGTGCGCGCTGGATTTCGGGTTCGCTCTCGCGTCCAGTTTCGCGCGCAGGCCGCCGACGATCGTTTCAATGCCGTAGGTGAAGAAGTCGCTGCCGCCTCGCGTGGCCTCGGAGCATGGACGAATAGAAGTTCTGTATTCTCGGGGTATTTGGCCTCGTCGAGGTACTTGTCGAGGCGCACGTTTTCAAGCGCTTGTTTCTCCAATTCCTCCGATATGTATATCGGCCTCTGAAATGGCTTGTCGCCGTAGTCTGCAAGCTCGGAAAGAACCCGACGCGCTTCCGCAAGATCGAGAAATGCTTCGACGCAGGCGAGTTCATCGCCGGTTGCGAGCGCAAGATCTTGGTCACTGGCCGACTGGAGCGCGGTCCGTCGCTGAGCTCGGAGCTGGCGGAAGCGCCTCTGACAACCGAAAACCCGCCGAACATCTTCGCCGCTCCCAAGACGCGCAGCCAACAGTCTCCAATCGTCAATCGTAGATAGCGGGGTGGGATCCAAATAGACAGGCCACCAACGTGTTTCATCGATAGCCGAATGGGTGGCTTCCATTGCGGCGACGATGTCATCACGGATAATCCGAGCTGAATACCGGAGGTTATCCTTCCGCCTCGAACGTTCTGCCAAGTACTGGCCGCCCCATGCAGCCATGACACCGATGACTACACCGACTAGGCCGAGGATCGCTGGGACCAGGGTGTCCATGGTGTCGATTCTCCAGGAAATGGCGAGTAGGCAGGTGGGTTTGCGTTCCATAGCACTGGGAGTAGCGCCGACCCTGCCGGTCGCCCACGTGAGAGGCTCAACTCGCGATCCATTTCTGGTCAGTGCGTCCAGCAAACTCGACTGCTCTGCAAACAGCAAAACCCGAGCGTCGTCATCGACGCCTATCACCAGCAGTCGCACATCGAGAAGGCCTTCCGGATGTCCAGCGAAGGCGCCTGGACGGCCCCAGAACTTCGGCCGGGCGTGAGTATTACCCAGCGGCGCTAGAAGCATTCGAGGATCTGGCCGACCGGGACGCGCTGGTGATCTTGGGTCGCGCCCCGACCCCCGCAGACGCTGCGCGGCTGAGCCTGTCGAAGATCCGTGCTGCGCTCAAAGCCGCTGGGCGCCAACGTAACCTCGATACCCGGGCGCAACACATCCAGGCCACACTGCGGACCCCGCAGCTCGCCGCGCCCGCGGCGGTCACCGCCGCGTTTGGGGCCAGTACCCGCGCTGCGGTCGGGATCATCGCCGAGCTCAACCGTCAGATCGGCGAGCTCGAAGCCGAACTCGCGACACATTTTGAGGCACACCCGGACGCCGACATCTACCGCTCCCTGCCAGGACTTGGTGTTGTGCTCGGCGCCCGGGTGCTCGGTGAGTTCGGGGACGACCCGAACAGATACACCGACGCTAAGTGTCGCAAGAACTACGCCGGAACATCACCCCTAACCGTCGCCTCGGGCCGCAAACGCGCCGTGCTGGCCCGCTACGTCCGCAACCGCCGCCTCTATGATGCCGTCGACCAATGGGCCTTCTGCGCACTACAAACCAGCCCCGGCGCCCGCGCCTTCTACGACCAACACCGTCTACAATCATCACCAGCAGCAGCAATCACACATCGTCGTCGTCGTCATTGCCATCATCATCGGGGTGCGATCGTCGAGGTTGTCGAGATGCAGCGAAGATTGACAAGCGTGCACTGATTGTTTAACAACATCGTCAGCCTGCCTAACTATGCGCTACGGAACCCGCTGGTCAGACGTGGCTTCTTCTGCTGCTGTCGAGATGCAGCGAAGATTGACAGCTGCTGCTGTTGGCTGCTCCTGCTGCTGCTTGCTGGCGCTGCTGGCTGCGATGCCTGGCCGCAACGCCCGCCGCAGCCGCGCGGCGGAGGAGGCCGGAGGGCGGCCTGAGCTGATACGGACGAGGGCATGGGTAGCGCTAGTTCTCGGAGCACCTAAAGTTCCCGACGCTGCCCGCGACGGCGTCGGCCGCTGCAGGAGAACAACTCTCTGCACTTATCGAACTGCGCCGGTCATTACCCGAAGGCAGGGTGACGTTTCTCTGAGAAGGCGCGCACACCCTCAGCGCCGTCCAGTGTCGCGCTGAGACGAGTGATGTGGTGCGCCTCCTCGTCGAGCTGGTCGAATAGGTCTTTAGTCACGCTTGAACGGATCAGCCTCTTAGTAGTCGCGAGCGAGTCCTTTGACATGGCCGTGAGGCGGGCGGCGACCGCCTTCACCATTTCATCTAGGTCGGCATCGGCAGCGCAGACCGGGCCGACGAGGCCGATCCTTTCGGCTTCCTCAACCGCTACTGTCCGGTCGGTGAGCGTCATCTCGAGTGCACGGCCGAGCCCGACGCGCTGACTGACGAACCAGGATCCGCCGCAGTCGGGGCTTAGCCCGACGCTGGTGTAGGACATCTTGAATTTGGTTGCGGGCGTGCCGATCACGATGTCGCCGACCAGTGCCAAGCCCACTCCGCCGCCTGCGGCCACTCCGTCGACGACCGTGATGATGGGGACGGGCGCCGTCGTCAGCGTCTTGAGCGCCTCGTGGATGGTTTGGGCCACGTACTGCAGTTCGGCCGGCAGGTTCGATGCGTTCGTGAAGTGTGTGAGGTCGCCGCCAACGCAGAACCCGAACCCTTCGTTGCGTAGCACGGCCGCCCGCACGCTGCCCGTCTTGGCGCCTTCGACGACCTGGATCGCAAGCGCCGCTAGCGAGTTGGCCAAGACGCGGTCCATGCCGTTTCCGACGCCACCCCGGCACAGCGTGGCGGTCAGGACGGTTCCCTGCAGGTCGACCGCGAGGTGATCGTTGCTTTTGGTATCCACCGTGCTCCTGTTCTGTTGGTGTTGCTCTGCTGGCGCTGACTGCGTCACCACGCCGCCTCGAGAAGGGTGAGGATGTCGTTCCGCGAGACGGAGCGACGGCTCGCCGCAACCGCGGAGTCGCCCATGATGCGCTCTGCCAGGTCTGGCAGGACGTCGCGGTGACCTCCGGCCGCCGAGATGGTGTCAGTCACGCCGAGTCGAGTCACCAGATTTCGGACCGCCAAGATCGCTTGGCGCGCCGCGTCGGCGTCATCGAGGTCTCGGGTGTCGTATCCCATGGCCTCGGCGATGCGGCGCAGTTGGGGCTGTGTCAGCGCAGCGTTGAACTCCATGACGTGCGGCAGCATGATTGCCGAGGTCACGCCGTGCGTGATGTCGAACTCGGCGGCCAGCTGGTGCCCGATCCCGTGGGACAGGCCCATTCCTACGTTGGTCGCGGCGAATATCGACATCCAGCTTGCGAGAAGACAATTGGTCCGAGCCTCGCCATCGAGCGGATTCTCGGTGCTGTGCCCGAGGTTGGCTGCTAGGAGGCGAAGTGCCTCACCACCGAGTGCGTCTGCCATCGGCATGCTTCGGGCGGACAGAATGCCCTCGATGGCGTGATCGAGGGCGCGGATCCCGGACGCCGCCCAGAGCCACGCGGGAGTGCGGGCGGCCACGCCAGGGTCGAGGACGACGGCGATCGGAGTGAGACCCGGTGCGGTATAGGCACATTTGGCGTGTGTCACTTCATCGGTCACGCCCGCCAGGCCGGTGTGCTCGCCGGCGGAGAGGGTGGTCGGCACTGCGATGTGCGGAATGATGGGAACAGGGATTTCGGGGACCTCGTACACGTCGGGGTAGGTGAAGCGGACCCGGTATTTTTCGAAGTCCTCGGGTTCGGTGATCCCCGCCGCGATGCACATCGCGACGGCCTTGGCGCAGTCGATCGGCGTGCCGCCGCCGATGCTGATCACGCTGTCGGCGCCGCCGTCGCGGGCCATCGCTGCGGCTTGGAGGACAGCCGCCCGCGGCACGTGCTGCGGGGTGCTGGAGTGAACGCCTACCAGGGCGTCGCCAAACTGGTCGCGCAGCAACTCCTCGACCACGGTGCCGGCCAGGGACCCCGACATGATGGCGGCGGGTCGTTGGCCCCCGTGTGAGCGAACGATGTCCCTCAGGGTGTCGAACGCGCCGTCGCCGTAGGTGACGGTATCGACGTTGGGCATGGTGAACGTGCGTGCCATGGTCAGCTCCCGTTGGCCGGTGTCACCACGTCGATGACGACATTTCCGCCGCCAGTGCCGCTTTCGACGGCTTCGTGGCCTCTGGCGGTGTCCCGAAGGCTAAAGCGCCGACCTACGCGCGGGGTGAGATCACCCTTGGCGATCCAGTGATTGAGGTCGTCTGCGGCGAGGCGGTGTTCGGCATGGGGAAGGTTGTACAACAGCACGTTCCGCAGATTCACGCTCTTGTTCATCAACCGCCACATTGGCACAGTGGGTGCATGACCGGAGTCGGTCGCATAGACCGAGATGGTGCCGTTGGTCGCGATCACCCGACTGTCGGTATCGATGTTCGCCGCGGCGTCGACTTCGACGATCCGGTCGAAGCCACGGCCGTCGGTGAGGTCCAGAAGCTCATCGGCGAGACGGTCGGAGCGGTAGTCCAGGACATGGTCGCATCCAGCGTCGAGGGCGATGCGGCGGTTCTCCTCATGGCCGACGGTTCCAATCACCGTCGCCCCGCCGAGGCAGGCCTGCTGTACGGCCGAGTGGCCCACCGAACCCGACGCGCCGGCGACGAGCACGGTGGCGCCATCGATGGGTCCGTCGCTGAACAGGCAACGATGTGCGGTCCGCCCCGGGATGCTCAGTGATGCGCCCGTCGCGAAGTCGGTGTGCGCAGGCAGCGGTTCTACGTTGAGCTCGGGCACGCACACGTATTCAGCGGCGGTTCCGGTCTGGCGGCCCAGTCGGGCGTCGAAGACCCACACCCGGTCGCCTTTGACGGCGGTCGTGACGCCCGGGCCGACCTCGTCGACGACACCCGCGCCGTCGTCGTGGGGGATGAGGAACGGGGTGTCGAGGCTGATGCGTGCCCAGCCGGAACGCCGTTTGACGTCGGCGGGGTTGACCCCGGACGCGTGCACGCGTACCCGCACTTCACCGGGCCCGGGTACCGGCACGGGTATCTCCACCAGCTGGAGTACCTCCGCCGCGCGACCCGTTCTCTCGTACAGCACCGCCTGCATCCTGGCTCTCCCTCGTCCTGCGGTCGGTTGTCGCTCCCGACTGTCGACCTTTTCTTGAGCGTCGGCGGCGATCGCCGCACGGATACGCACAGTTACAATGTTAACTGTCCAGTTAGTATTAGACAACGGCGGCCGGGTGATGTGGTCATGGGTGCCACCTGAGTCGCAGCGGCGCGTGTGCGGTCTGCGAGTGGACTCTCGAATTGCCCATCAACATTCGAAGGTAAGTATGTAAACGGATACTTACTTAGGACGGAGTGTGTGGATGAAAAGCGAGGCGAACAAGACGCTGACGCTGAAGTTCTTCGATGACTGGTTCTCCGGGCGCTTGGAAGATGCGCTCACACTGGTCACCGAAGACTTCACTTTCACCGTTCCCGGAAACCCCGAACAGTTCTCCCTGGCAGGCACTTACGACAAGGGTGGCTGGGTCGAAATGCTCGCCAGGATCGGCGCGGTAATGCCCGACGGCGTCGACGCGGACATCCTTCAGTGCTTGGCCGACGACGAACACGCAGTGGTCGTGGCCCACACCTTCGGGACCTCGCGGACCGGTAGGCGTTACGACAACGACCTCTGTTACGTACTTCAGATCAAAGAAGGACTCCTGGCCTCCTGCCGTGAGTACCTCGACACCATCCACGCCAACGAGGTACTCGCCGACGCGAGCTAGAAGCCCAGAGGCCTGTTGCGGCCGGATACGCCCAACAAGTGTTCGGCGCCTACCGCAGCCAGCCGCATCTTGTGTGGCTCTATCTCTGGCAATACCTGGAGCGACACGACGTCGGCGTGAGCGTGCGCCGGCTGACCAGACCGGTCGCGGACACCGACGCGGTTGAATGACGGCGTGAGGGCTTCGACGGCGTAGAGCGGGTGGCGAGGCTGCCGGCAGTAGAGGGTCGCGACTACTCGAAGACGCTGCCGACGAGCACCCAGATCTGCTCGGCCAAGTGCTCGGGAGAGGTGCTTCCCTCCGGGTCGTACCAGCGGTACAACGTGGCGAGCATCGACTCCAGCAGGTTGGCCGCGATACGGGTGTCGACCTTCGGGCTTCCCTGGCGCTTGGGGCGTGCGGCGAGGCATTCGTCCAGGAGTGAGCCGAAGTCCTTCGTTTGCTTGCGTGCCCAGCTGCGGAACGTCTTTCGAGCCGCTTCGGAGAGCTCGGTCTCTTCGCTGAAGACGATGGCGTAGAACGTCCTGTTTGCCGATGACGCCTGAATGTGCGCCATGATGGTCTTGCGGAGACGTTCCACGGGATCGTCGGCCGAGGATTGGACGCTGTGGAGCTCCTGTTCCAGGTTCATGGTCATCTCGTCGACCATCAGATCGAGGAGGTGTTGCTTGGTGCGGGTGTACTTGTACACCGTCGGTCGGGATATGCCGGCGGCCAGGGCGATGTCGTCGATGGTGGAACTGCGATATCCCTTTTCCCGGAACGTCTTCGCGGCCGCTGACACCAGCGCTTGTGTGTCGGTTGCTCGTTCCCTGGCCATCCGCCCTCCGATGCACTGACCGGTAATACTACCTAGTCAATATAGCCTGCCGACGGGGGATTCGCGGCATAGGCCCGCGACCCGTGCGACGAGGTCGGGCGACACGCCTGCCTCCGTGAGAACCTCGGCCGTGTGTTCGCCGAGAAGGGGGGTTCCTCGCTTCGGACCGTGGGCGACACCGTCGACGATCAACGGTTGCCGCACGAAGGACCGCTGGCTCTCGCGGGTGTCAATCAACTGGATCATTCGACGGGCCGCGACATTGGGGTCATCGAGCAGATCCGCGAGCCTGTTGACCCGGCCGTATGGCACGCCGGATCCGAGCAGGACCTCGTCCCAGTGAGCGACTGGCCGTTCAAGGATCCGTGCTGCGATCGCGCTACGCAGACGCTCACGGCTTTCGACCCGCGTATCTGCCGAAACATCCTTCAAGTCAGCCAGATTCAACGCAGCGCACAGACTCTTCCAGAAGTGGTCCTCGAAGGCGATGCTCAACGAGATCCATGCCCCGTCGGCGGTGGCGAACAGGCCATACCCCGGATCCAGGCCCAACGTATCGTCGGGCTGACCATTGGCCCTTGGGACGAGACGCGTCGCTGCGAAGGTCAGAAGTGTGTCGAACATCGCCACGTCGTAATGGCCGCCGCGGCCGGTGTTCGTGGCCGCGACCACCCCGGAGAGCGCGGCGAATGCGGCGAACATTCCGGCACTCAGATCCGCGAGTGACAACACCGGGGTCTGCGGTTGGGTGGGATCCAGCAGACCGGCCATCGCTTGGAACGTCAGGTCGTGGGCAGGATGATTCCGTAGCGGGCTGTCCTGGCCGAAACCGGAGACCGAGACGTAGACCAGGCGGGGATGCCGGGGCAGGAGTTCGTCGGGTCCGAAGCCGAGTCGGCCGAGCACACCCGGCCGGAAACCCTCGAGGAGGACATCCGCTTGAGCAATGAGCTGGCCGAACGCCTCCGCGCCGTCAGCATCCTTCAGATCCAGGGCCACTGAACGCTTCCCGCGGTTCAGTGCCTCGTACAGGCCGGGAAATGCGCGGGACGGGTCGCCCCCGGCTGGACGTTCGACCTGAACGACATCAGCCCCGAGGTCGCCCAGCAGCAGGGTGGCGAATGGGCCCGGAAACTGCTCGGCGAGGCTGACGATACGGATCCCCGCCAAGGGGGCAGCGGGCGTGCTCATACCGAGACGGCGTAGCCGCCGTTGACCGGATAAGTCTGTCCGGTGATCCATTCGCCGGCAGCCGAAGCGAGGAACACCACTAGGCGCGCGGGATCGTCGGGTTCACCGAACCGCCTGACTACATAGCCGCGCAACGCCTTCCTGGCCACCTCGGCGTTCTCCAGCGCCGTCGCCACGCCGGGGGTATTGATACCGGAGAGGGCAACGCAGTTCACGGTGATGCCGTATCGGCCCACAGCCTTGGCGAGGCCTCGGGAGAAGCCCGCGGCTCCCGCCTTCGCGCCGCCGTAAACGACCAGATTGGGTTCACCGATGCGGCCGGCATCGGAGATGACAGTAATGATGCGCCCGTACTCCCTGTCGACCATGCCGGGCAGGACTGCGCGCGATGCGTTGAGCACGCCGAAGAAGTTCGTCCCGATCCACGGGCCCCAGTCCTCGGGACCGGTTTCCCAGAAGGGTGGTGCGGGCGCCATGGGGTCTTCGGCCGGCCCGGCGTTTCCGGCGTTGTTGACCAGGACGTCGACGGCACCCAACTCGTCGGAGACTCGGCGCGTCATTGCCAGGACCTCGTCGAGCTTGGTGACGTCACACTGGAGCGGCAGTGCGGCGCCGCCGCCGAACTCGATCTCGGCAGCGACCGACTTGGCGCGTTCCTCGTGAAAGTCGTTGACTACCACCGTCGCGCCCTGTTCGGCGCAGTGCAACGCGACGGCACGCCCGACGCCTTGGCCGGCGCCGGTGACGAGCACGACTCGACCGGACAAGCTCAGGAAGTTTCCGTCCACCATGATCTGTTCCTCGTTTCCGTTATCTTCCAATGTATTTCGGTGTGCGTTTGCCGTTGAATGCGGCAATGCCTTCGTGCCAGTCGGCTGAGGTCTCGTGCAACGCGGACTGCTCGAGTTCCATCGTCAGACCCACGTCCGGCGGCACCTGCATGCCGTCGTTGGCGAGCATCTTCATCCGAGCCAGGCCGACGGGGCTCTTGGTCGCGATCTGCGCGGCGATCGTGTCGATCTCGCGCTCGAGCCGGTCATCGTCCACGACGGCGATGAGCAGATCGGTGCCCTCGAACCGTTCGGCGGGATGGAGCTCGCCGGTGAACATGAGATGTTTGGCCCGGGAGAGTCCGAGTCGCCGCGTCAGGCGAACCGAGGCGCCGCCACCGGGAATCTGGCCGTAGTTGGCATGACCGTCACCGATGCGTGCCGAGCGGGAGGCGAGCGCCATGTCGCAGCACAGGACGAGTTCGAGGCCACCGCCGACGGTAATGCCTTGTATCGCAGCGATGGTGGGCTTGTCGATGGCCTCGAGTCGATCGAACAGGTCGCGGACGCGCCGCAGAAACAGTTGACCGGGGCTGTAGCGGCCCGGCGGCCGCTCCTGGGCCGCCAGGGACTGCGCGTAGGCCAAGTCTGCGCCGGCGCAGAACGCCCGGCCCGTGGCCGCGATGACGATGCAGTGGGTGTCGGGGTCGGCGGCGGCACGGTCGAGTCCTCGGTGAAGCCCGTCGAGAATTTCCTGATTCAGTCCGTTCATGGTGGCGGTCCGGTTCAGTCGCAGCCACAGCGCGCTGTCGCGCTGATCGAGCAGGACTGCGTCGTCGCGAGTGGTCATGTCAGTCCTTGCTCAGGATGGTGACCGCGCAGGCGGCGGCTTCGGGATGGCTGTATCCGCCGGCGTTCTCCGCAAGGGCCCGGCGCGCGCCGCTGACCTGGCGTGGGCCCGCGCGACCGCGGAGTTGGGTGACGAGTTCGACGATCTGGGCCGCGCCGGTGGCGCCGACCGGATGACCTTTCGATACCAGCCCGCCGCTGGTGTTGACCGGCAGATCCCCGCCGAGGGTGGTTGCGCCGCTGCGGGCGAACTTCGGGCCCTCGTTGGGAGCGCATAGCCCGAGCTCCTCGTAGACGATCAATTCGTTGGGCGAGGCTGCGTCGTGCAGCTCGACGACGTCGAGTTCGTCGGGCCCGATTCCGGCATGTTCGTAGGCGGCCGCGGCGGTGCGGCGTTCCAGTGTCTGGGTGCCGCCACCGGGCATCCCCGTACGTATGACCGACGCCCGTACCTGCACGGCCTCAGGTGAGGCGGTGTCGTTGGTGGCGCGCACGACCAGCGCCGCGGCCCCGTCGGCGACGGGCGAGCACATCAGCATCGTCAGGGGGTCAGCGATGAGCCGGCTGGCCAGCACCTCTTCCGGTGTTCGCCGAATTCGGTACTGCGCGTGGGGATTCAGCGCGGCGTGACCGGAGTTCTTGGCGGCGATCAGCGCGAAGTCGGCAGGGGTGGCCCCGGTGCGGGCCATGTAGTCGCGGGTTTCCTGGGCGTAGACCTCCATGAAGAAGGACTCGGCTGCGCCCTCGCGGCCGGTCAGTTCACGGTTGAACTCCTCGATCCGATCGACGTCTGCCGCCGAGGCCAGTGCGTCCAGAACCGCGCGGGTTCCGCGGCCGCTCATCTTTTCGTTGCCGACGACCAGGACGGTGCGGTACATCCCCGACAGGATCGCGGCCTTGGCCAAGTGCAGTGCCGTCGAGCTGCTGGCGCAGGCGTTTTCGACGTTGACCAACGGCGTTCCGGGCAGCCCGGTTCCTGAGACGACCACCTGTCCTCGGGTCATTTCCTGCCCCGTCATCAGCCCCCCGATGGCGTTGGCGTGGATGACGAGGTCGATGTCGTCCTCGGCGACGGCGGCGTCGGTGAGTGCTTCGGCGATCGCCGTCGTTCCGAGATCGCGCAGCGACCGGTCGGGGAACTTTCCGAACGCCGTCATGCCCACGCCGATGATGCTCACGGTGTCCATATGGCCCTCCGAACTGCCAATTTGCGATTCATTGACATTGACACTTGCAGAATACTAACTGATAAGTCAAGATTGGGTTTGACGGAGACGCGCATCACACCAACGAGGGTGCGAGGGCGTACGTCACCGGAGGGCAGAGGAGCGATCTGTGACCACGTCAGCGGCTACCGGGCCGAACTACGGCAGCCTCATCGTCGAGGCGCTGACCCGGTATCCCACTCGGGAGGCGTTCGTTCTGGGCGACCGCCGCGTCACCTATGCCGAGACCGCCGACACCACTGCCCGCATCCTGCGGGTCATGCAGGACCACGGCATGCGGCGCGGTTGCGGCGTCGGGGTGCTCAGCCCCAACGCGCCCGAAGTCTTCATGACCCAAGCCGCCACCTTCCTGTCGGGCGCTCGGTACAGCGGCCTGCACCCGATGGGGTCCGTCGACGATCACGTCTTCCTGTGTGACGACGCCGAAATCGAGCTCCTGGTGGTACATCCCACGTTCGCTGAAACGGCCGCGGCCATCGCCGACCGGTCCGCATCCGTCCGCCACGTGCTGACGATCGGGCCAAACGATGGCTTCCCGAACCTGCTGGATCTGGTGGCCGGCGTCGCACCCGGCCCGCTGCAGGCGCATCCGGTCGACGAGGAAGAGCTCGGCTGGCTGCAGTACACCGGCGGGACGACCGGTACGCCGAAGGGCGCCATGTTGTCCCACCGTGCTCTGGTCCAAGAGGTGCAGAGCCTGACCGCGGCCTGGGGGCTGCCGGAGAATCCTCGCTACCTCGCCTCCTCGCCGATCACCCATGCTGCGGTGTTGCCGCTGCTCCCGACGCTGGTCCGCGGCGGAACGGTGGTGCTGCAACAGGGATTCGACCCGCAGGCATGGCTGCACGCCATCGAGGCCGAGAAGATCAACTACACGTTCCTCGTACCGACGATGCTCTACACGCTTCTCGACAAGACGGACCCGACGTCTGTCGACACCTCGTCGCTGGAGAGTCTCGTCTACGGGGCGGCGCCGATGTCGGCCGCGCGCATCAAGGAGACCCAAGAAGTCTTCGGCCCGATCGTCATGCAGGTGTACGGACAAACCGAGTGCGTGGGCATGACCACGAGCCTGCGCAAAGACGAACACGACCCCATCGGCCGCCCGGAGTTACTGGCCTCGTGCGGCCGCCCGGTGCCCGGCGTCGAAGTCGAACTGCTCGACGAGCAGGGATCCCCCGTCGTCGACGGTGTCGTCGGTGAACTCGCCGTCCGTTCACGAAACGTGATGAACGGCTACTGGAAACGACCCGAAGAGACCGCTAGCGCCCTGCGCGACGGCTGGCTGCACACCGGCGACATGGCCCGCAGGGACGACGACGGCTTCTTCTACCTCGTCGACAGGAAGAAGGACATGATCGTCACGGGCGGGTTCAACGTCTTCGCCAAGGAGGTCGAGGACGCGATCGCCGCCCATGCCAACGTCTCCGCCGTCGCGGTCATCGGCGTGCCCGACGACAAGTGGGGCGAGGCCGTCGCCGCCTTCGTCGTGGCCCGCCCCGGCACGACGATCGACGTGGCCGAGCTGATGGCCTCGGTACGCGCCCGCAAGGGGCCCCATCAGACGCCAAAACGGCTAGAGGTGGTCGCCGACCTGCCGATGACCGCGGTCGGCAAGATCGACAAGAAGACACTGCGCGCCTGGCACTGGGCCAACCAGGCCCGCCAAGTCAACTGACCCGCAACACAATTCAGACATCACCGAAGGACAGCTCTGTGTCGAACACACCTTTTACCCTTGATGAGGACCATCTCGCCTTCCAGCAGGAGGTCCGCAAGCTCGCGCGCCGCGAGTTCTTGGACAGCTATCTTGATCGAGCCAACAGCACCGAGTTCCCGCACGCCGAGCTCAAACAGCTTGCCCAGGCCAACCTGACCAATCTCTCGCTGGCCGAGAAGCTGGGCGGTCAGGGAGCAGATCTGCTCGCCGTCGGCATCGCCTGCGAGGAAATCGCCTACGCCGACCCCAACATCGGCTACATCCTGTTCAGCACCAACAGTCTGGTCACGCTCCTTGCCGAGCATCGTTCGCCGGCGGTCGCCGGGTGGGCGGCCGCCGTCGCCAGCGGTGACGCGTTGGGCTGCTGGGCGGTCACCGAACCCGGCGCGGGTTCTGATGCCGGCGCGATGACCACCAAGGCGGTACGGGTCGACGGTGGCTGGCGCCTCACCGGAGAGAAGACCTCGGTGACCCAGGCGCCGCACGCCAACATCGCCATCGTCCTCGCCCAAACCGATCTCGCGAAGGCCACCAAGGGAATCGGATGCTTTCTGGTCGACATGGACTCCGATGGGGTGTCATCACAGAGCTTCGATGACCCCGGATTCAAGCCGCTCGGCCGCGGCTCGGTCACGATGGACGGCGTCTTCGTCGCCGACGATTGCGTCATCAGCGCCCCAGGCGCCGGATTCGGCGACATCATGGCCGAATTCGACCTGAGCCGGACATTGATTGGCCTTCTGTGCGTCGGCACCGCGCAGCGGGCGATCGACATGGCCACCGCGTACTCGCGGGACCGCCGAACCTTCGGCAAACCACTGGCGGCTAATCAGGGTGTCTCGTTCGCCATCGCCGAGCACACCACCTATCTGACCGCCGTGCGCGCGTTGGGCTACCACACCCTGGGTCTGCGAGCAGCCGGACTGCCCCACACCAAGGAGGCGGCGATGCTCAAATGGTGGGCCCCGAAAGTGGCGTTCAACGCCATCCAGGAATCAGTCGTTCTGCACGGCCAAGTCGGCTGGTCCAACGAAATGCCCCTGCAAGCGATGTTGCGCGACGTCTCCGGTTACCAGATCGGCGACGGCACACCGCAGATCCAGAAAATGATCATCGCCAGAAGCGTCATCGGCCGCGACGCGGTAGCTGGTTGACCTCGTGACCGATCCCACGATGACGGCCGGTCGACACCGACGACGTTCCGCGGCCGGCGCGCACACCCCGGCGAGTCCTGGGCAACCGGTTGTGTTCGAAATATTCCGAGTGATCTCCGATCCACCTCGCACAGAAAAGTGAGTCAAAACATGTCCTACGCCGGCCCACTGGCAATTTTCTTCCTTGTGTTGTCCCCACTACTCGTCCCGGTCGGCGTTACCGCAGTCCACGCCATCGGCGGCCGGCGGCGGCACTTCGCGTTGTTACACGGGATTGTCCGTGCGCGTACCCGCGCCGGGTATCAAAGGGCTGCAAGCCGCATGGTGCGGCAACCTGCCTACGCCGAAACACGATTCGAGAGATAGGAAGCAGCAATGACCGAACAGATTCACTATCAGATCGGCTGCGACATCGGCGGCACGTTCACCGACGTCACCGCAGTGGACAGCCGCGGCAACGTCTACTCCGACAAGTCGGACACCACCCCGCACGACCTCAGTGTCGGCCTGATCGCCGCCCTGGAGAACCTGGCCGAGCGGATCGGCAAGCCATTGGATCAGGTGCTGCCCAACGCCACCCGATTCGTCAACGGCACAACCGCGGTGACCAACTCGATCGCCGAACTCAAGGGCGCCCGAGTTGGTCTGGTCACCACGCAGGGGTTCGGCGACAACCTGCTGATCGCGCGCTCGGCCCGAAGCGCTGACCGAGACCACCACCGCCAGCTCAACATCCCGCAAATCGTTCCCCGGGAACGCGTCGTCGAGGTCAACGAACGGGTCGACCGCAAAGGATCAGTCGTCGTACCGCTCAGCGACGCCGACGCCCGCGCGGCGGTGCGGCGGCTGATCGACATGGACGTCGAGGCCATCGCCATCTCACTGCTGTGGAGCTTCGCCAACCCCGGCCACGAAGAACAACTCGCCGCCGCGGCCGCCGAGGAAGCACCGGGGCTGTTCATCAGCGTCTCCTCCCGGTTGCATCCGATGATCCGCGAATACGAACGCACCATGACCACGGTGCTCAACGCCTTCACCGGCATTCGGGTTGCCGAGTACACCGGTCGCATCGAGCGCGAACTCGGCGACCGCGGACTGCGCGTTCCCATCGGATTCATGCAGGGCTTCGGCGGGACGCTGACCGCCGACGAGGCCCGCGAACGGCCGATCACACTCGTCGACAGCGGACCCGCGGGCGGGGTCATCGGCGCCCAGGCGCTCGCCAAACGGCTGGGCATCAAGAACGTGGTCACCGCCGACATGGGCGGCACCTCGTTCGACGTGTCGGTGTTGCAAGGCAACAAGCCGCTGGTCACCCAACGGGTCATGTTGCGTGACCAGTTCCTAACCGCACTGCCCAAGATCGACGTGCTGCCCATCGGCGCCGGCGGCGGCAGCATCGCCTGGGTCGACGCCCGCGGCATCCCCCAGGTCGGGCCGCGCAGCGCCGGCGCAGAGCCGGGCCCAGTCTGCTACGGAAAGGGCGGCGTGGTGCCGACTGTCACCGACGCGTCCGCGGTCCTCGGTCTGCTCGAGCCTCGGGCATTCCTCGGCGGACGTCGGGAATTGGCCCTGCAACCAGCACGCGAGGCCATGGAACGAGAGATCGGAAAGCCACTCGACGTCGACGCCGTACACGCCGCCGCCGCGGTCTACCGGATGGTCACCGCGAACATGAGCAACGCGGTGCGCACGGTGACCGTCGAACGGGGTCACGACCCGCGGACGTTCAGCATGGTCGCCTACGGCGGTGCCCTCGGAATCTTCGCCGCCGACATCGCGCGTGAGGTCGGCATCCGGCAGGTGATCATCCCCGCGGCCGCCGCCGTGTTCTCCGCCACCGGCCTGCTCAACAGCGATGACGTCCGTACCCGGTCGCGGTCTGCCCTGTGGATCGGCGGTGACTCCAGCGCCATCGCCGCAACGCTCGGCGAACTCGACGACGAGCTGGTGGCCACCCTGCGCGCCGCCGGATACGCCGACGACGCCATCGACGTGGCCTGGGAGGGCGAGTTCAAATACGCAGGCCAGCAATGGGAACTGCCGGTCCCGCTGCCACGCGACCGAGGACTCAGCGAGTCCGATCTGGCCGATGCCCAGAGCCGGTACGGGACACTCTACGAAGCCGAATACGGCTCCGGCAGCGCGTGGATCGGCAGCCCGGTGGTGCTGGTGGCGGTGCGGGTCACCGCAACCGGACGGGTCGCCGCCTTGGAGCCCACCCCAGCTGAACCCGTGCCGGCATCGGAACGACGGCTGCCCCCCACGGGCAGCCGACGGATCTTCTTGCCGCTGCTGGGAGAGGAGACCGACGTCGCGGTCTATGACACCCAAACTGCCCGGGCGGGCCATCAGATTGATGGCCCGGCGATTCTGGAACATCCGTTGACCACACTGCAGATCCCGCCGGGCTGGAATGCCCGCATCGACGAGTGGGGCAATTTCATCCTCACCGACCACACCGCCACCACGATCGAGGAGAGCGCGTAATGACCACCCAAACAATAGATCCCGCAACTGCGGTCAACACGCTGGCCGTGGACCCGGTCACCATCGAAATCTTCTCCAAGGCGCTGGAGAACATCGCCCACGAAATGGGCGTGGTGATGATGCGCGCCTCCGGGAGTCCGGTGATCGCCGAGGCGGTCGACTTCTCGACGTTCATCGCCGACGCCGACGGCGACATCATCTGTTACGCCGGCTACATCACCATCTACATGGGCACCGCTCGCCAGGCGGTCAAGCACATCCTGGCCACCGTGCCGCGCGACCAGATCCGCCCTGGCGACCTGTTCATCTGCAACGACCCATTCACCACCGGCAACGCCCACCAGGTCGACGTCGGGGTGGTGCGTCCCATCTTCTACGGTGACGAACTGATCGCCTGGTGCTGGGCCGAGGCGCACGTCAACGACTTCGGCGGGTTCGCGCCGGGGAGCATGGCGCCGATGGCCACCGAGACCTACGGTGAGGCACTACGCCTGCCGGGCATCAAGATCGTCGACCAGGGCCGGCCGGTGGACGACATCTGGCGGATCATCGAGACCAACATCCGGGTTCCCAACGTCGTGATGAACGACATCCGATGCTTCATCGCCGCGTGCAACCGCTGCGACGACCGGCTCCAAGTCCTCATCGACAACTACGGCACCGCCGCCTTCAAGCACTACGTGGAAGTTGCCAAGGACCTCGCCGAGAAGGCGGTCCGTAACCGGATCGCCGAGCTGCCCAACGGGGTGTACACCGACGTCGACTACGAAGAGCACAACGGCCATACCGACGACATCTACCCGATCCGGTGCACAATGACCGTCGATGACGGCACCATCACCATGGATTTCAGTGAGTCATCGCCTCAGACGAATGGTTTCGTCAACTGCAGCGCGGCAATGACATTGGGGTGTGCCTTCAGCCCGGCCTTGTTCATGTTGCTTCCCGATCTGCCGATCAACCAAGGCACGCTGCGGCCGATTCAGGTGATCACCAAACCCGGCACCATCTGTGACGTTCGGATGCCCGCGCCCGTGTCGAGTGGACATCTGGAGACCGGGTTGCGCCTCGGCAGACTGGTGACCCGGATGCTGGCCGGAATTCAGAGCCGAAGCGAAAGCCGGTTCGTGCGTGAGCATCTGATGGCGCAGTGGCAGGACTCGTGGAACGCGGGCTTCTTCTACGCGCCCAATGAGGACGGCGAACTGGTGCCGTTCCCGGACATGAACGGGGGCAGCGGCGGCGGCGGAGCGCAACCCGTTGCCGACGGGATGGATGTGGCGGGAGCCTTGGCGCAACCGTCGAACAGCCTGCCCGACATCGAGATCAACGAGCTCGCCTATCCGATCTTGTACCTGTGGCGCAAGCTGAATCAGAACTCCGGCGGCCCGGGGCAGTACCGGGGCGGCAATGGCCTGGATCTCGCGTGGACCCCGTGGTACACCACCGGCGGTCAGCAGCACGTGATGACCCCGTGCTGGCAGGTCCCTCCGACCGGACCCGCAGGCGGTTATCCCGGATCGACGAGTGGATTCACACTCGTGTCAGGGGCCGGCGCGGACGCCGCGCTCGCCGCGGGACAGGTGCCGACCTCGCTCGACGACTTCGATGCCACGCCGCAGCTGCTCAGCGGCAAGCAGTTTGGCTTCGCAGTGCTACCCGGCGACGTGCTCCGGATGCGATCCGGCGGTGGCGCCGGGTACGGAGATCCCCTGCAGCGGCCGAGCGCCGAGGTCGTCGTCGACCTGCGGTGGGGCAAGATCGATCGGCACGCGGCCGCGGCAGCCTACGGCGTCATCGTCACCGCCGACGGCGATCTCGACCAGTCGGCCACCGAGCTGCGGCGCGACGCCATCCGTGCCGAACGACGGGCGTGGCCGGTGGAAGACGATTATGCGGTGCGACGCACGCGTGCCGGTGACCGGCTCGCCGAATTGGGCCAGTGGTGCCACCCGCGTGAGGGCATCGAACTCGTCGAACGCGCCGACCCCGGCACCGGTCAATTGGTCAGCGCGGACATCTACGTCCGGGAGTCGTGATGTCCTGCTACTTCTTGGCAGTCGTCGACAAGCACGACCCGGCGCGCTACGCCGACTACTCGAAGGTCAACCGGGCCATCGTCTCCGGCCTGGACGCGAAGGTCCACGCGGTGACCGACGAGATCAACACACAGGAGGGTGACTTCGATGCGACCAGCGTGGTCCTGCTGGAGTTCCCCGATGACGCCGAGTTCCGGAAGTGGTGGGAGAGCGAGGAATACGCCGCCGTCAAGCCGATCAGGCTGGAGTCGTCAACCCTGCGGTTCGCGGTCACCTTCGGCCAGGACGCCTAGATGCAAGCAGTCACCTATCAGGGCCCCGACCACGTCCTCGTCGAGGACGTCAAGGACGCGGAGCTGGCGGACCCGCTGGGTGCCGTGGTACGGGTCGCTGCCGCCGGGATCTGTGGCAGCGATCTGCACATCTTCCACGGCCACGGGTTCAGTGAGGACCGTGGCTACCCGCTGGGACACGAAGCGGTCGGCGAAGTGGTCGAAGTCGGTTCGCAGGTGCGACGATTCGCCGTCGGTGACCGGGTGCTCGTCTGCGCATCGGTGGGCTGCGTCTTCTGCGCGGCCTGCGCGCGCGGCCACGTCACCGCCTGCGAGCATCGCCGCGAACCGTGGAAGCAGTACTGCTACGGCATGAGTCACCGATTGCCCGGCAGCCAGGCCGAATTCGTCGCCGTCCCGCACGCCGACCGCAATCTCTTCACGGTCCCCACGTCGGTGTCCGACGACGCCGCGCTGGCACTCACCGACAACGCACCCACCGCGTGGTACGGCGCTCGCCGCGCCGGCGTCGGACCCGGCGACACGGTCGTCGTCGTCGGCGGCGGCCCCGTCGGTCAACTGGCCGTGCAATCGGCCTTCCTGCAGGGCGCGGCTCGTGTCCTGATCGTCGAGCCGGTCGAGCATCGCCGCCTCACGGCAGTGGCGTTGGGCGCCGAGCCCGTCGACGACGCAGACGCCAAGGCCCACATCCGCCATCTCACCGCCGGCGAGGGCGCCGACGCCGTGATCGAAGCGGTCGGCCTGGACCAAACGATCGCGCTGGCCGTCAGCGCGGCCCGGCGCGAAGGCCGGGTCAGCGTGATCGGCGTCAGTCAAAACGATGCCTTCCCGTTCCGGATGCAAGCGGTACAGACCAAGGAATTGCAGTTCTCGGCCGGGCTGTGCTCGGCGCAACGCGAACTACCGACCCTGCTGGCGCTGACCGCGTCCGGCCGCTTGTGCCCAGGCGCGGTGGTATCCCATCACCTGTCGTTGGCCGACGGCCCGAACGGCTACACGCTGCTCTCCGAACGCGCGTCCGGCGTCGGCAAGGTCGCCCTGATACCGTACGGCGTCGCGGCATGACGCCGTTCGACGGGCAGGTCGCCATCGTGACCGGCGCGAGCCGCGGCATCGGTCTAGCCATCGCCCAACAATTGGTGGCCGGCGGGGCGCGGGTATGCATCACTGGCCGCAAGGACCCCGAATTGCAACGGGCCGTCGCCCTGCTGGGGCCCGGCAATGCCATCGGAATCGCCGGGCACGCAGACGATATCGACCACCAACGTCACGTCACCGCCTCGGTGATGGACACCTTCGGCCGAATCGACAAACTGGTCAACAACACCGGCATCAACCCCGTCTTCGGGCCGTTGCTCGAACTGGATCTGCGCGCCGCACGACGAAGCGTCGAGGTGAACTGCCTGGCGGCGCTGGCGTGGACCCAGCACGTCCACGCCCAGTGGATGGCCACCCACGGTGGCTCCGTGGTCAACGTCGCATCGATCGCCGGGCTCATGGCCTCGACCGGGGTGGGTTTCTACGGCGCGACCAAGGCGATGCTCATGCATCTCACCAAGCAACTCGGATACGAGCTCGGCCCCCTGACCCGCGTGAATGCGGTCGCTCCCGGGGTGGTCAAGACCAAGTTCGCCGCCGCCCTCTACGAGAACCAGGAAGACGATCTCGCTTCTCGGTATCCGCTGCGACGCTTGGGCATTCCCGACGACGTCAGCGCTGCGGTTGCGTTCCTGCTCTCCGATGACGCCGGCTGGATCACCGGACAGACGCTCGTCATCGATGGTGGATTCACGCTGGCCGGAGCCGACCTGTGAGCCGCGACGCATCCACCGACGACGTGGTCTCCCCGGTGGGGCTTGACCTTCCTTCGTTCCGATCATGGTTCAGCACGGCGTGCCCGGGTCTGAGCGGTGAGGACCTGACCGCCACCGTCCTGGCCGGAGGAAAGAGCAATCTGACCTACCGGATCTCCGACGCTGAGAACAGCTGGATCGTGCGTCGACCCCCGCTCGGCCACGTGCTGGCGACCGCGCACGACATGCACCGCGAATACCGCGTCATGGCCGCGTTGCAGGGCACAAACGTACCGGTGCCCGCCGTGCATGCGCACTGCGAGGACGCGGATGTGATCGGCGCGCCCTTCTACGTGATGGAATTCGTCGAAGGCACGGTGTACGGCACCGCCGCACAGCTCACCGCCGTCGGTCCAGAGCAGACCTCGGCGATCAGCGCGAACATGGTGCGCGTGCTGGCCGATCTGCACGGCGTGGACGCACTCGGCGTGGGACTCGGCGGCTTGGGCAGACCCGACGGCTATCTGCAGCGGCAGGTGGCTCGGTGGGCACGCCAATTGGCGGCGTCGCGGAGCAGGGAGTTGCGGCAGGCCGATATCCTCATCGACCTGCTGCGTCGCCGGGTACCCCCACGCGCGGACACCGCACTCATTCACGGTGACTACCGGTTGGACAACCTACTGATCTGCGGAACGGAGGTACGTGCCGTCATCGATTGGGAGATGGCAACTCTCGGCGATCCCCTCACCGACCTTGCGCTACTACTCGTCTACGGGCGGCTGCCGAATCTGGTGGGCACCCTGGGGTTGCCCGACGTGAGCGTCGCGCCCGGGTATCCCACCGAGGCCGAGCTGTTGAAGTCCTACGCCGGCGCTAGTGGGCGCGACCTACAGTCGATGACCTTCCACCTCGCCCTGGCCTGCTTCAAACTCGCGGCGATCCTGGAAGGCATCCACTACCGCCACGTCCAAGGCCAGACCGTCGGCGACGGCTTCGCATCTGTGGGCGCGGCGGTGCCGCCGCTGCTCGACGCCGGCATTCGCGAGCTCTCCACCCAGAGCAAGGATTACTGATGGACTTCGCCTTCGACGACGCCACTGAGGACCTGCGAACGCGCTTGAACGCGTTCATGTCCGATCACGTGTACCCCGCCGAGCAGCAGTTCCGCAGCGACCTCGACGCGCTCGCCGATCCGTGGGCATGGTCGCGGACGCCGACCCTCGCACGGCTGCGCGAGGAGGCACGCAGCCTGGGGCTGTGGAATCTGTTCCTACCCGGCAGCGAGGGGGCTGGCCTGACCAACCTGCAGTACGCACCGCTCGCCGAGATCACTGGCCGCAGCCTGGCCTTGGCGCCACCGGCGCTGAACTGCTCGGCCCCCGACACCGGCAACATGGAAGTGCTGTCGATGTTCGGCACCGCCGCCCAACAACAGCAGTGGCTCCAACCTCTGTTGGCCGGTGAGATCCGCTCCGCATTCGCCATGACCGAGCCCGCCGTCGCCTCCTCCGACGCGACCAACATCGAAACCCGAATCGACCGCGTCGGCAACGATTACGTCATCAACGGCCGAAAATGGTGGATCACCGGCGCGATGAACCCCGACGCGGCGGTCTTCATCGTGATGGGCAAGACCGACCCGACCGCCACCCGCCACCGCCAGCAGAGCCAAATCCTGGTCCCGCGGAACACCGCCGGGGTCAGCGTAACCCGCGGCATGGAGGTCTTCGGGTACGACGACCGTGACCACGGAGGGCACGCCGAGATCGAGTTCCGCGACGCCCGGGTACCCGCCGACAACCTCATCGGCAATGAAGGCGACGGCTTCGCCATCGCCCAAGCACGGCTCGGGCCGGGACGAATCCACCACTGCATGCGCGCCATCGGAGTCGCCGAACTCGCCATCGAACTGACCTGCCAACGGGCCTCCGAGCGGGTCGCCTTCGGGCGGGCGCTGGCCGAGCAAGGAGTGATCCGCGACTGGATCGCCGAGGCGCGGGTCCGGATCGAGCAGCTACGCCTTCTGGTCCTCAAGACAGCGTGGCTGATGGACCGAGTCGGCAACCGGGGCGCGCACAGCGAGATCCAGGCCATCAAAATCGCCACCCCCAGAACCGTGGAATGGGTGCTGGACAAAGCCATTCAGGTGCACGGGGCCGCTGGGCTCAGCCAGGACCTTCCACTCGCGGCGGCGTTCGCCAACATTCGAACGCTGCGCTTCGCCGACGGGCCCGACGAGGTCCACAAGAACGCCCTGGCCAAATCCGAGATCGGGCGCCAGCACGCGACCCGCCACGCCGCTCAATCATTCACAGAGGAGCAAATAGGTGCCTAGCAATACCCAGTTCAATCTCTTCGCGCTGCCCGACGAGCACGTCGAGTTGCGCACGGTCCTGCGTGGCCTCTGCGAACGGGAGATCGCTCCCCACGCCGCCCACGTCGACGAGCACGCACGCTTCCCGGAGGAAGCGCTGGCGGCGTTGAACGCGGCGGGTTTGTCGGCGGTGCACATTCCCGAGGAGTACGGCGGCCAAGGAGCGGACGCGGTGGCCGGCAGCATCGTCATCGAGGAGGTGGCCCGGGTGTGCGCGTCGTCGTCGATGATTCCGGTGGCCAACAAACTCGGCACCATGGGCATCGTCCTGCAGGGGTCTGACGACTTGCGCAAGCAGGTGTTCCCGTCGTTGGCCTCCGGGGAGGCGATGGCCGCGTACGGCCTGTCCGAGCGAGAAGCCGGCAGCGACGCCGCAGCGATGCGGACCCGGGCCAGACCCGACGGTGACGGCTGGATCCTCAACGGCGCCAAATGCTGGATCTCCAACGGCGGCAAGGCTTCTTGGTACACGGTGATGGCGGTGACCGATCCGGACAAGGGCGCCAACGGTATTTCTGCGTTCGTGGTGCACGCCGATGACGAAGGGTTCACCGTCGGGCACAAGGAACGCAAGATGGGGTTGCGAGGTTCTCCGACCACCGAGTTGTACTTCGAGAACTGCCGCATTCCAGGTGACCGTCTCATCGGGGAACCCGGCACCGGCTTCAAGAACGCGTTGGCCACCCTCGAGCACACCCGACCCACCATCGGCGCCCAAGCGGTCGGCATCGCCCAGGGCGCACTGGACGCCGCGATCGCCTACACCAAGGAACGCAAGCAGTTCCGCAAACCGATCAGCGACTTTCAGGGTGTGCAGTTCATGCTCGCCGACATGGCGATGAAGATCGAGGCGGCCCGACTGATGGTGTACACCGCCGCCGCCCGCGCCGAACGCGGTGAGCCGGCGCTCGGCTTTTTGGCCTCGGCCTCAAAGTGTTTCGCCTCCGACGTCGCCATGGACGTGACCACCGATGCCGTGCAACTCTTCGGCGGCTACGGATACACCGCCGACTTCCCTGTCGAGCGGTACATGCGTGACGCGAAGATCACCCAGATCTATGAGGGCACCAACCAGATCCAACGGATGGTCATGGCCCGAGCACTACTGAAGTAGCACAGTGCCATTCGTTCAGAACGGCGATCCTAGGAGTAGCAATGACCACCAACGGCGAACTCAACGAACGCGTCGCGATCATCACCGGAGCCGGAGCCCAGGGCAAGGGCATCGGAAACGGGCGCGCCGCAGCGGCACTGCTGGGCCGGTCGGGCGCGCGTACCGTTCTCGTCGACCTGGAAGCCGATCGGCTGACCGACACTGAGGACCTGCTGCGCAGTAGTGGCTCTGACTTCCTGTCCGTGGCTGCCGATGTCTCGACGGAGGCAGGATGTCGATCAGTCGTGGACGCCGCCATCCAGCGATGGGGACGAGTCGATGTCCTGGTGAACAACGTCGGTGTCGTCGGGCCGCCAGAGTCCGTGGTCGACATCGACCTCGTCGAGTGGGAGAACCTGTTTCGCGTCAACGTCACGTCGGTGATGTTGATGTCGAAGTTCAGCATTCCCCAGATGCGCGCCGCGGGAGGCGGGTCCATCGTGAACGTGTCCTCGTTGGCCGGGTCGCTCACGCACCCGCGGCCCGCGTACGCGACGACCAAGGGGGCCATTCTGAGTTTAACCCGGTCGA
>JAOPVX010000048.1 GCA_025965975.1 Mycobacterium sp.
TACAACCTGTTCGCCAAGCGGTTGCGCAGACAGGCCACACCCGGGGATTTCGACCTGTCCTCGCTGCGGTGGGCGCTGTCCGGCGCCGAGCAGGTCGACCCCCTCGACGTCGAGGATCTGTGCGAAGCGGGCGCTCCGTTCGGGCTGCGGCCCGAGGCGATCATCCCCGCCTACGGCATGGCCGAGACGACTGTGGCGGTGTCGTTCTCCGAGTGCGACGGCGGCATGGTCATCGACGAGGTGGACGCCGACCTGCTGGCCGTCCTGCACCGCGCCGTCCCGGCGAGCAAGGGACACACCCGGCGACTGGTATCGCTCGGCAAGCCGCTGACCGGCCTGGAAGTGCGCGTCATCGACGAGGATGGCAGCGTGCTGTCGGCGCGCGGCGTCGGCGTCATCGAGGTGCGCGGTGAACCGGTGACCAAGGGCTACACCACGGTGGCCGGATTCATCTCCGCGCAGGACGAGCGAGGCTGGTACGACACCGGTGACCTGGGCTATCTCACCGAAACGGGCAACGTGGTGGTGTGCGGCCGGCTCAAGGACGTGATCATCATGGCCGGCAAGAACATCTACCCGACCGACATCGAGCGCGCCGCCTGCCGCGTCGCGGGCGTACGGCCGGGCTGCTCGGTGGCGGTGCGACTGGATGCCGGGCACTCGCGGGAGACGTTCGCCGTGGCGGTGGAATCCAAGGAGTTTGAAGATCTGGCCGAGGTGCGCCGCATCGAGCATCAGGTGGCACACGAGGTGTTCGCCGAGGTCGACGTCCGGCCCCGCAACGTCGTGGTGCTCCAGCCGGGCATGATCCCCAAGACACCGTCGGGCAAGCTACGGCGCGCCCACGCGCTCGCGCTGGTGAATTAACGGCCCAGAGGAATACTCTGCGCCCAGCGGCGAGTAGATTTGTCGCTCAAGATGGCTGAATATGACGCACAGCCCGGTCGCCCGACGCAGACGCAGTCCGACCTCTCTCAGGCACAGGTGGAGGCCGACGAGATCGACCTGTACACCGGGCTGAAGGGAGTGGCCGGGCTGGTGGCCGGCGCGCGCGGGGTGATCGATCTGCTCGGCGACGTCGCGGAGTTCGCAGCGCAAGCCATTCCCAGTGTCGACGGTGCGGGCGTCGCCCTGATCCAGCCGCACGACGGCACACCACGCATTCAGACGTGGGCTGCCACAGCGGAGTTGGTGCACGACATCGATGTCATCCAGTACGAGGAGCTGAACGAGGGCCCGTGCATCACGTGTATGCAGTTGAAGCGGGCAATCGTCAGTGGATCACTGGGCAGCGACGGCCGGTGGCCGCACTTCGGTGGACGGGTGGCTCGGATGGCCATTCATTCGGCGCTGTCGCTTCCCCTGATGGTGGGTGATGAGGTGATCGGCGCGATCAATACCTACGCGCGCAGCCGCGACGCGTTCGGCGAGCACGCCGTGCAGTTGGGTACACAGTTCGCCGGGCCTGCGGCGGTGTCGATATATAACGCGCAACTGTTGGCGGGGGCCCAGGAGCGGACGAAACAGCTGCAGCGTGCTCTCGAGAGCCGGGCAGTGATCGACCAGGCGATCGGCATCATTCGCAGCCGGTCAGGTGTCAGCGCGGAGGTGGCCTTCGACCGGCTCACCCGGCTGAGCCAGACCGAGAACATCAAGCTGCATGTCGTTGCCGAGCGGATGGTGGAGGAAGCGGCGCGCCGAGCACTCGCGCGGCATCGCCCTTAATCCGGTGTGGCCGAGGCGAATTCGGCGATCGCCGCAAGCAGCGCCGGGCGGGCCTGCCGATCGGTCATGAGCCGCCGGGCGACGTCGGTCAGGTGCTCGCCGTGGGTGCGCGCGTAGCCGCGCAGCAGCTGGAAGGCTTGCTCGACGGAGACGTCGAGGCTTCCGCGGAGGAAGCCCTTGGCCTGTTCGACGAGGGTGCGGCTGGTCAGCGCGGAGCGCAGTTGCGGCATCACGGTCGAGGGTGTGGGCGGGACCTCCTGCAGTATCGCGACGGACGCGATGTGGGCCAGGGTTTGGCCGACGAGGAGGTCGGCGGCGTCGAGCTCGCCGGGGCGGGTGCCGAACAGGCCGAGCGCGCCGAGGACGATGCCTGCCGCGCGCATCGGGATGGCGTGCACGGAGGCGAAGCCGGCGTCGGTCGCGGCTGCGACGAAGCGCGGCCACCGGTCGGCTTCGGCCTGCAGGTCGGCCACCGAGACGGGCTGGCCAGTGGAATAGCAGTCCACGCAAGGACCTTCCTCGGCCTGTAACTGGAACAGTTCCAGTTCATGGGTTTCCTCGGAGGTGGCAGCGAGCAGGCGGAGCTGCTCGAGCGGGTCGGCGAGCAGGAGCCCGGCCGACTCGACATCGAGTAGTGCAGCGCAGCGCTCGGTGAGTTCGGTCAGCAGGTCGACGACGTCGAAGTCGTCGAGCAGGCTGTCGACGAGCGACACGACCGCGTCCAGTACACGGGTTTCACGAGGGGTTTCAGTCATCTCGCACTCCATGCTGGGTTTCGTAGGGCGTGCATTAGTCGGCCTCCAGCTTGAGGCGCCGGTCGAGGATGTCGCGGGCGACGTCGGTGGAGCTGCGGCCGGTGGCGTAGGCGTGGGCGCGCAGCCGCACCAGGGCCTCGGCGGGCTCGACGCCGAGTTGGGCGACCAGCATGCCGGTGGCCTGGCTGACCTCGGCGCGGGACAGATCGTGAAGTTCGGCCCAGGCGTTACTGCCGGGGTCGTTGATGGCGGCCAGGAGGTCGGCGTCTAGGAGGTCGAGCATCGGGATGCCGGCGAGTTCTGCGGCGACGATTGCGCCGGCGAAGCTTTCGCCCTTGAGGTCGCCAGGTTGGGCGCAGAAGAAGTCCAGGGCGCCGACGTGTTCGCCGGCCACGACGACAGGCATCGCGAAGACGCCGCGGATCTGGTGGGAGAGCAGGGCGGGGCCGTAGATGGGCCAGCGACTGTCGTCGAGGTCGGCGAGATCGGCGACGAGGACCGGGCTGCGAAGCGCGACGGAGTCCAGGCAGGGGCCTTCGCCGAGGGTGAACTGGAGTTCGTCGTAGGTCCGCGCGGGGGCGCTGCTGGATCCGAGCGTTCCGCTGCTGGCGCCGTCGAAGACGAGCGAAATGGCCGCGGCGTCAATGTCGAAGAGCGACACGCAGGCCTCGCAGAGCCGGTCGGCGGCCTCTACCCCCCGCCGACCGTCAACCGCAGCGAGAAGTTGGTCGTGGATCGCCACATCTAACCGGACAGAAGCCGGGCGGCTGTGCCATTGCCCGGGGGTCGAGGTGGCGAGGTCATACCTCTACCCTCCTCTAGTCGCGCCCGTATTACGAGGGCTGGCGCGTGTGGGGTTGAGGCAGTCAGCAACCGACGCGGGAGAAGAACGCGGCGGCGAAGAGGGCGATGATCAGGGCGATGGTCCCCTGCCCGGAGACCGCCGCGAAGACGACGCCGACGATGGCGGAAATGGCGATCAGGACGAGCAGGACTGCGAGCAGCACGCGGTGGCCGTCAAGGGACGAGTGGTGCGCGACCCGTGGCGGAACGGGGTGGGGCTTTCCGATGGGGTCTTCGTTTGCGCCAGCCATTGACCGTCCCTCCGTTGTGTGACAGCGCACACAATGTAGCGCACAAGTGATCGGCCTCACAGCACGAGCAGATCGCAATTTGGATAGCCGCTGGCAAACACCCGTCGTTAGTAGGACTACTGGTGTCGTCAGGACAGGGCGCTGCCCCTGCGCCACTGGTCCCACGGCACGGTCCAGTCGCCGTTTTGCGACAGCTTCAACGGCGATCCGCCGGTGTTGCGGATCTCGACGACGTCGCCGGGCACGGAGAAGTCATAGAACCATTCGGCGTTGTCGCCGTTGAGGTTCAGGCAGCCGTGGCTGGTGTCGGTGTTGCCCTGCGCCCACACCGTTGCGTTGAGTTGGTGCAGGTAAATTCCGTCCATGCTGATGCGGGTGGCGTACGGGATGGTCTCGCGGTAACCGAGGCGGGAGTTGATGGGCAGGCCGAAGGTCGAAGAGTCCATGATCACCGGGTTGGCCTTGTCCATGACGGTGTAGATACCCGGTGGGGTCCAGAAGCTCAGCGTGGTGCCGCCGATGGTTTCGGTGCCGCCCATGCCCATCGAGGTCGGCATGGTGCGCACGAGGTTGCCGTTGTCGAAGACGCTCACTTGTTTGGTGGTGTCGTCGGCGATCGAGACGTGCGAGTCGCCGATGCGGAAGGACACCTGTTCATTGTCCTGGCCGTAGAGCCCGTCGCCGAGCGGGGCACCGTAGATGTCGGCCGTCACGGTGATGGAAGTGCCGGGGGTGTAGTACTTTTGGGGTCGCCAGTGCGCGGTCTGGTCGTCGATCCAGTTCCATGACCCGGCAACCGGCGGGTTCGTGGTGACGACGAGGTGGCCTTCGGCGTTTGCCTTGTTGTCGATGGGTTCGTCGAACTTCGCGACGACGACGGTGCCGACACCGTAGGTCGCGCCGTCCTGCAGCAGGCCACCCGCGGTGGTCTCGAGATAAAGTTCGGTCTGGTTGCTGGGCGTCAGGGTGGTGAAGCTGGAAGTCTGGCGGGACGGCATCCCGCCAGGGCCCCGCGCGGCGATCGTCAGGGTGTAGGTGCGCCCATAGCCGAGCTGGGTGGTCGGCTTCCAGGCTTTTGCGTCGGGGGTCATCACGCCGGGAACGGCCTTGCCGGCGTCGTTGACGAGTTGCACGGTGTCGAGGGTCCCGCTGTTGGCGGTGACCAGGACGCGGCCGCTGGGGCTGACGTCGGTGGCACCGGCCGGCGGCAGGATCGATAGCGCCGCGGGCACGATCGGCGACGGCCGCGGAGCCGCCTGCGGTACGGGGGCGGCGGTCAGCGTCTGACAGTGGTCGGCGCAGTCGGGAGTGGTAGAGAGGACGACGCCGCCGAGCACCGCGACGACGGCGAACACGGCCGCGAGGCAGGCACCTCGGACACGGCGGGTAGACGTCAACTGTTCTCCATTGTGGTTCGGCGAGGGCCGGGACGGCTCAATACTAGACAGACGGTGTCGGGGTCGGCGCAACACGGCCCACCTGTAGGAATTCGTAATGGTCTTGTTGCGCGGGTGAATTCAGCGGTTCACGGTCGAGGGCAGGATTAGGCCTCCGCAGCGGTCCAGTCGTAGGGCAGGAACTTTCCATCAAGTGTGACTACGACGCGATCGCCTGCCGGGTTCGACTTTTTCTGGATGTCGACGCTGAAGTTGATGGCGCTCATGATGCCATCGCCGAACTGTTCGTGGATGAGCTCCTTGATGGCGCCGCCGTAGACCTGAAGGGCTTCGTAGAAGCGGTAGATGGTCGGGTCGGTGGGCACCGCGGCGGGGAGGCCGCCCCGCATGGGCACGGCGGCGAGCACGGGCACGGCCGACTCGTCGAGGCCGAGGAGATCGACGAGCTTGTGACCCGAGTCGGGCGGGATCGGGTGCTGTCCGAGCAGGGCGGAGGTGGTCCAGACGACGGGCCGGCCGATGGCGTCGGCGAGCTGCTGCCAGGTCAGTCCCTTGGCGAGGCGGGCGGCGATGATCTGCTCAGTGATCTCGTCTCGGGTCATGCAGCCATCATGGGCTGCGAACGCTGTGTGCGCTGGCCAAGAGCGGCGCTCAGCAGACCAACGTTCCGTTTTGCCCGCGGAGCGCGCGAATACGGCGCCGCGCCCAAAGCGCGGCCGTTCGATCGCTAACGCCTCCGGTTACCGGCCCCGGTCTGCATTGTGCTGCTCGGGAGTCACGGGCGTCTCGAAGGGGTTGGCCTGCTCGGGGGCCGCGATGACGGCGGGGGCCGCCGGTCCCACGGGTCCTTGAGACTCAACGCCGCCAGCGGGTGCGTTGCCGATGATCTCGGTGGACTCTCCGGCGCTGTCCGCCGCGCCACTCCCACCACGCACACCTCCCTCGGGGGCGCCGGGCACCCAAACCAGAAGATCCTGAGGACAAGGCCAATAGCACCGTGCAGAACGCTCGGTTCTCGGTGCCGCTGGCCAAGCAAGCAGGCACGTCGGGCATCATCCTGGTGACGTCCACGACGCATCAGGGGCGCGCTGATGGGGATTTCGCCGACGCAGGCGGCAATCTTCTGGCGACGGTGAGTTACCCGGACCGGAATCCGACCGTAAGCGTCGTGCAATTTGCCCGCGACGCAATCAGTCCTTTCATCAATGTTGGCTAGTCATCAATGTTGGCTAGCTGGCGCAGGGGCGCCGCTAGCAGGCGACGCGCGAGAAGAAGGCGGCGGCGAACAACGCGATGATCAGGGCGACAGTGGGCTGCCCGATTGCCGTCGTCACGACGATCCCGACGATGGCCGCGATGGCGATGAGGAACAGCAGGGTACCGAGCAACCAGCGGGTGTTGACGGAGACTCTGGCCGTTCGCGCAGCGGCCGGAGGGTGAACTATGGGGTCATCGTTTACGCCCACCATTGACCGTCCCTTCGCTGTGATAGCGATCACACTGTAGCGGATAAGTGAGCGGTCTCACAGGTCGCCGGGCCCGGGAATTGTCCATTTTGGTACCAAATCGAGCCACGGCATCGTGGTCCGGCGCCGATGATCATGGCTGCGCTTCAGTGTGGGCTCTGCACGGGAGCAGGGATTTTCAGTAGTAGCGTATTTAGTCGGTTCCTGCGCACCTCGCCGTAGAGCGGATGCGCCACCCGGGCCTCGACAACGCCGTCGACGGGATCGAGAGTGATGAGCCCACGCATCTCGGCATCCTCGACTGCGGCCGGATCGGTAATTCGGGCCAGCGACGCCAGGTCGATCGGCCCGCCGACCGCCAGCGCATCGATGACGTCGCCGACCGAGGTTGGGAGCTCACCGATCCGCGATTCGATCAGTTCGGCCGAGCCGGTCGGCACGGTCGGCTCACCGGTCCACCGCCAGTAACCGTGCGGTTGCGCGAGCCGACCGTCGGAGACCTCCTGGTCGACGATGTTGCGCAGGTATAACACGTTGCCGCGCGTCAGCTTCCACAGCTGCCGGGCCGCATCTGGGTCAACGGACCCGCCCAGCGCTGTCGATAGCAGCATTGCGGTTTCGTCCTGCGACAGCGTCGGAGGTCGAGCCGGTCGAACTGGCCGGCCTTCCACAACTCCTGAATGCCGACAGGAATCGGCTAACCGTGGCGATCGGTGCGCGCCAGTTTCGCGGCGGGTCGCTGCACGATCTGGTGCAGAACGAACGTCGAGAGCTCATCGAGCAGAGGCACGTCGTCGACACCGACAATTACCTGGGTGCCCTTGGGTGCTTTCAGTTGGCGCCGCGCTGGACCCGTCGTCCTCAGCCCCCCGATTGTGGTGATCCGCCTCTCTTGTCTGACCATGCTCGCGATGAGAATGCGGCGCGGGTGAAATGGCTTCTCCCGCGCGGTGTCTGCCGCGCGTGACGCCGCGTATCGCTCTTTAGGGAAGGCCCCGCGCGGGCGCCGACGGCGTCGTCGTGCGCCTGGTCGAGGATGCGCCGCAATCGGTCAGGGGGTGGCTTATCCGGGACCGACGGCGACGATGCCGATTCTGGGTATCGATGGCACCCATCAGAAGGGTGGCGTTCGACGAGCTCAACGTAGATGATCCCACACGATCCGTGGGAGGACGTCTGACGTGGAAATCCGGTCGCCGAATACTTATGGATGTACGTACGACAGGGTACGGTCTAACCGGGTTGACTCCGCAGCCTCACGGAAACGCCACGGCGGCGACCTGAACTCCCCGCCGAAAAGTGTTCGCACTCCGACGTAAGCCGACTTATACCGGGCTGTGCGTTCGGACCGAGGGGTTTCCGTGCCTGCAGGTTTAGCCAATATAGTCACGATCCATGCCGACATGGTTACGATCCATGCCGACCTCGGCGCGCGGTGAGCTCAACGGTGGTCCGGTCTGTACAGTCAGTGCGTCTGAGAAGCTCGGCAACTCGCTCCGGCCGGAGCGAGGGAACATCTGGGGTGAATACGAAGGGTTCACGCACTTCCGCAGTCATCGCCTGCCCCTGTCTGGGGCGGGCGACGGTCGGACCCCAGCGGCTCCCGAAACAACTGGCGCACCTGCAAATTCGCGCCGGGTTACCCACACAACGAATTCGCGGCGTCATTACGCGTAGGCCAAAGGGATTGTCGTGAGCCGATTTACCGAGACGATGTACAGCAATGCCCAGTGGAGTATGAAGGGCATGGTGACCGGCGAGCCGGACGCGCCCGTCCGGCACAGCTGGGCCGAGGTGCACGCGCGGGCTCGCCAGATAGCCGGTGGCTTGGCCGCCGCCGGTGTCGGACACGGTGACGCCGTCGCGGTGCTGGCTGGCGCCCCAGTCGAGATCGCACCGACCGCCCAAGGCATCTGGATGCGCGGCGCCAGCGCGACGATGCTGCATCAGCCGACTCCGCGAACCGACTTGGTGCGTTGGGCCGCCGAGACAACCGGCGTCATCAACATGATCTCGGCGAAAGCCGTCGTCGTCTCCGAGCCGTTCATGGCCGCCGCGCCGGTGCTGACCGGGCTCGGTATGACCGTTCTGACCATCGAGGCGCTGCTCGCGCACGCTCCGATCAGGCCCGTCGACACCTGTGATGACGACGTAGCGCTGATGCAGCTGACGTCGGGCTCGACGGGGTCGCCCAAGGCCGTTCAGATCTCGCACGCCAACATCGTCGCCAACGCCGAGGCCATGATGGTCGGCTGCAACTTCGACATCGACACCGATGTGATCGTGAGCTGGCTGCCGTGCTTCCACGACATGGGCATGACGGGCTACCTGACGGTGCCGATGTACATTGGCGCCGACCTGGTGAAGGTCACGCCGATGGACTTTCTGCGCGATACGTTGTTGTGGGCCAAGCTGATTGACAAATACAAGGGCACCATGACAGCCGCGCCTAACTTCGCGTACAACCTGTTCGCCAAGAGGTTGCGCAGGGTGGCCACGCCCGGGGAGTTCGACCTGTCGTCACTGCGGTGGGCGTTGTCGGGCGCCGAGCAGGTGGACCCGCTCGACGTCGAGGACCTCTGCGACGCTGGGGCGCCGTTCGGGCTGCGGCCCGAGGCGGTCATCCCCGCCTACGGCATGGCCGAGACGACAGTGGCCGTGTCGTTCTCCGAGTGCGGCGGGGGCATGGTCATCGACGAGGTGGACGCCGACCTATTGGCCGTCCTGCACCGCGCGGTCCCGGCGACAAGGGGTCACACCCGGCGCCTGGTCTCGCTCGGCCGACCGCTGCACGGCCTGGAGGTCCGCGTTATCGACGAGGACGGCTCGGTGCTGCCGGCGCGCGGCGTCGGTGTCATCGAGGTCCGCGGTGACCCGGTGACCAGGGGCTACACCACGGTGGCCGGATTCATCGCGGCGCAGGACGAGCGCGGCTGGTACGACACAGGCGACCTGGGCTATCTCACCGAGACTGGCAACGTGGTGGTGTGCGGGCGCCTCAAGGACGTCATCATCATGGCTGGGCGCAACATCTACCCGACCGACATCGAACGGGCCGCCGGCCGGGTCGCCGGGGTGCGGCCGGGTTGTGCCGTCGCGGTGCGGCTGGACGCCGGGCTGTCGCGGGAGACGTTCGCGGTGGCGGTGGAGTGCAAGGGGTTCGCGGATCACGACGAGGTGCGCCGCGTCGAGCGGGCGGTGGCGCACGAGGTGTTCGCCGAGGTCGATGTGCGGCCGCGCAACGTCGTGGTGCTGGAGCCGGGGATGATCCCCAAGACGCCGTCGGGCAAGCTGCGGCGCGCGCACGCGTTATCACTCGTGGACTGATCGGACGGACCTTTAGGTGGCGCCCAGCTGCGAGTAGATTCTTGTCGCAGAATGGCTGATTACGACGCCCAGCCCGGTCGGGAAGAGCCCACGCAGCTCGATCTGTCCGCCGCGCAACGCGACGCGGACGAGATCGATCTGTATGCCGGGCTGACCGGGGTGGCCGGGATCGTGGCCGGCGCCCGCGGCGTGATCGCCGTGCTCGGCGACGTGGCCAAGTTCGCACGTCAGGCCATTCCCGGTGTCGACGGTGCTGGTGTCACGTTGATCGACTCGCGCGGGGACACGCCGTCGGTTGAGACATGGGCGGTCACGGCGGAGTTCGTCGAGGACATCGACAAGGTTCAGTACCTGGAC
Organism: Mycobacterium sp.; assembly: GCA_025965975.1. Lineage (GTDB taxonomy): Bacteria > Actinomycetota > Actinomycetes > Mycobacteriales > Mycobacteriaceae > Mycobacterium. Next base: position 10,122 of record JAOPVX010000048.1, read on the forward strand.
GTTCGCGAAGGGCCGTGCATCACGTGTATGCAGTCGCGGCGCCCCACTCTCAGCGGATCGCTGGGAAGTGACAGCCGTTGGCCGCGGTTGGGTGGCCGGGTGGCCCGGATGGGCGTGCACTCCGCTCTGGCCATGCCGCTGCTGATCGGCGATCAAGTGATCGGCGCGATCAATACCTATGCGTACCGGCGCGACGCGTTCGGCGAGCACGCCGTGGAGCTGAGTTCGCAGTTCGCCCGGCCGGCGGCGGTGTCGGTGTACAACGCGCAGCTGCTGGCTGGTGCTCAGGAGCGGACGGCACAGTTGCAGCGGGCGTTGGGCAACCGGGCTGTGATCGATCAGGCGATCGGGATCATCCGCAGTCGGTCCGGCGCCAGTGCGGAGGAGGCCTTTGATCGGCTGACCCGGATCAGCCAGTCCGAGAACGTCAAGCTAGTCGCGGTCGCCGAGCGGCTGGTGGAGGAGGCGGCGCGGCGCGCGCGTGCGCGGCAACATCCCTAACGCGTTGGCGGCGTGGCGAATTCGGAGATGGCGGCGACAAGGACCGGGCGGGCACGGCGATCGGTCATCAGCCGCCGGGACACGTCGGTGAGGTGTTCGCGGTTGGCGCGCGAGTAGGAGCGCAGCAGGGTGAACGCCTCCTCGACCGACACATCGAGGATTTCGCGCACGAAGCCCTTGGCCTGCTCGACGATGACGCGGCTGGCCAGCGCGGAGCGCAGTTGGGGCATAACGGTCGACGGGGTGGGCGCGTGCTCCTGCAGGATTGCGACGCAGGCGATGTGCGCGAGGGTCTGCGCGACGAGGCGGTCGGCCTCGTTGAGCTCGCCGGGGTCGGTGCCGAACAGGCCGAGCGCGCCCAACACGATGCCGGCCGCGCGCATCGGGACGGCGTGCACGGAGGCGAAGCCGCCGTCGAGCGCGGCGGGGACGAACCGGGGCCAGCGTGCGGCGGCGCCTTGGAGGTCGGCGACGGAGATGGGTTGGCCGGTGGCGTAGCAGTCGACGCACGGGCCCTCGTCGGCCTGGAGTTGGAAGAGCTCTAGTTCGCGGGCCTGCTCGGTGGTGGCGGCCAGCACGCGGAGTTGGTCGAGCGGGTCGGCGAGTAGGAAGCCGGCCGCGGCGACGTCGAGCAGCTCGGCGCAGCGCTCGGTGAGTTCGGTCAGCAGGTCCACCACGTCGAAGTCCTCGAGCAGGGTGTCGACGAGGGAGACAACCGCGTCCAGTACGCGGGTTTCACGCGGGGTTTCTGTCACGTTGCCCTCCATTCTGGTGTGTTGGTGTGGCGCGCGAATCAGTCGGCGTCGAGCCTGAGTCGGCGGTCGAGGATGTCGCGGGCGACGTCGGTGGCGCTGCGACCGGTCGAGTAGGCGTGGGCGCGCAGGCGCACGAGGGCCTCGGCGGGCTCGACCTCGAGCTGGGCGACGACCATGCCGGTGGCCTGGCTGACCTCGGCGCGGGACAGCGCGTTGAGTTCGGCCCAGGCGTTGCTTTTGGGGTCTCCGGCGGCGGCCTGCATATCGCCGTCGAGTAGGTCGAGCATAGGGATGCCGGCGAGCTCGGCGGCGACGATTGCGCCGGAGAACTGTTCGCCGGCCAGCACGCCGGGTTGGGTGCGGAAAAAGTCGAGGGCGCCGACGTATTCGCCGGCGACGACGACGGGCATGGCGTAGACGCCGCGGACCTGGAAGTCGAGCATGGCGGGGGCGTAGACGGGCCAGCGCTGGTCGTCGGGGTTGGCCAGGTCGACGACGACGACCGGGGCGCGCCGGGCGACCGACTCGAGGCATGGCCCCTCACCGAGGAGGAATTGCAGCTCGTCGTACATGCGGGCGGGTTCACTGCTGGATCCGAGTGTTCCGCTGTTGGCGCCGTCGAAGACCAGCGAAATGGCCGCCGCGTCAATGTCGAAGAGCATCACGCACGCCTCGCACAGTCGGTCGGCAGCGTCTACCCCACGCCGGCCGTCGACAGCGTCGAGGAGCAGCTCGTGGATCGCCACATTTAACCGAACAGAGGTCGGGCATCAGCAGTGCCCAGGGGTCGTGGTGGCGGGGTCATCCCTCCAGCCTCCTCTAGTCACCGGGGTATTGCGAGGGTTTGGGGGGTCGCGTAGGAGGCGCGTGCGAACACGCTGGCCATGGCGCACTCGACGGCGCCTTGGATATCGCACGTGTCTCCGACGGCTCGGTCGCCGTCTTCCCCGCCCCGACTGCATAAATGTAGGACCAACGACACCGATCCGCTGCGCCGCCTAAAAGCTCTGCAACCAAAGCCATCTCATTCTCATTCGGCCAGCTGGTTGACGATACCGGCGAACACCCCCGGCAGCGCCGCCGCAGCCGGCACGATGCGTGACCGCAGCGGCCCGTATTCACTCGCATGCAGCACCGCCGCCGTCAACAGCCGGTAACGCCGTGACATCCGCCGCGATTGGCGGTCGTAGTCGCCTGGCTGATCCCCGACGATGCACCCCACCAACAGCTCTGCCCCACCGAACGCGATGCCCAGCCCTTCACCGGTCAACGCATCGACATAGCCCGCCGCATCACCCACCAGCAGCACCCGCCCCGCGACACGACTGCGAACCTTCTGGCGCAGCGGGCCGGCCGCCATGTCCCGTCCATGCGGATGACCGCGAACCCGCTCTAAGAGCTCGGCGAACTCCGAGAGATGGCTTTCGAATCCACCCCGGCGCGACGTGAGGATCGCGATCCCCACGCAGTCGTCGGCCACCGGCGTCACGTACGCCTCGGCGCCCGGGCCCCAGTGCACCTCAACGTGATCCGTCCACGGCGCGATCTGCACATGCCGCCGGATCCCCCACCGTCGCGCACCACCGCCCGGCCTCTCCAGGCCAAGCGATCGGCGGATCGGCGAGTGCAGACCGTCGGCAGCCGCCAAGTACCGCGCGCGCAACTCCCCCACCCGCACCGACGCCCAGTCCTGGGTGACCTCCCCGACGTCGCCCTGAACAACCTTCACCCCTGCCGCCGTCGCCGCATCCAAAAGTGCTGCGTGCAAAGCAATCCGGCGCACCCCTCGTCCCGCGCCAGACCGGAACTCAGCACTAACCTTCCGCTCGCCGTCCAAATAGCTGATGCCAAAGAACTCCCGCCCTTGAGGTTCAACCCCGAGGCGTTCGAGCTGCCGCAGGGTGTGTGGCATCAACCCTTCGCCGCAGGCCTTGTCGATGGCTCCGCCGCGCCGTTCAACGACGACGACCTCGAGCCCCGCCTGCGCGCCGTGCAGCGCGGTGGCCAGCCCCGCCGGGCCACCACCAGCGACGAGCAGATCGATCACGTCAGGCTCGCCAGCGCATCGTTCTCGACCCTGATCCGCGTACGCAGCAGCGCAGCATTGAGCACCGAGAAAACCAGCGCCGTGATCCACGCCGTGTTCACCAACGGCAACGCCACCCCTTCCGCGACCACCGCGACGTAATTCGGATGCGGGACAAGGCGATAGGGCCCACCGGAAACGCGACCGGCGCCGGGCACCACAACCACCCGGGTGTTCCACTGGCGACCCAGTGTGGCGATGCACCACCACCGCAAAACCTGAGCGGCCAGCACGATCGCCAGCATCGGCCATCCCAACCGGCCAATGAATCGGCGACGCAACGCAACAACCTCCAGCAGACATCCCGCCAACAGGCCGGTGTGCAGGACCACCATCACCGGGTAGTGCCGCGCACCGTACTCGACACCGCCGCGTTGCCGACTCCGGTCCAGGTTGCGTTGCGAGACAACCAGTTCTGCCACCCGCTCGCCGGCGACAGCGCCGATCAGCAGTGCGTATCGAACCCTCACCTCAGTGCCAGCGCAGCAGCACGAGTTCCGAACAGAAACCGGGCCCCATCGCCATCAGCACGCCGGGGCTGTCATTTGGCGGACCTTTGGCGATGGTGTCGCGCAGCACATGCAGCACCGACGCCGACGAGAGGTTGCCGATATCGCTCAGCGACCGCCACGTCAGCTCGAGCGCATCGTCGGGCAGGTCCAGAGCCGCGGTGATCGACTCGATAATCTTCGGACCGCCGGGGTGGCTCACCCAGGCCCCGACGTCGTCGACGCTCAGGTCGTGCGCCCCAAGGAAGTTGGTGACGTCGTCGCCGACATACTTCTCGATGACCGCCGGTAGGTCCGCCGAAAGCACCAGCTTCATTCCGTTCGCGCCGACGTCCCATCCCATGGTGCGCAGCGAGTCGGGGTAGAGGTGGCTGCGAGAGTCGAGGATGTCCGGCCCGGCCGCGCCCATCCTTTCGGCACGACGTTCGCCAACCGCCACCACCGCGGCGGCACCGTCGCCGAACAGTGCGCTGCCGACGAGGGTGGCCATGGACGGGTCGGCCCGCTGGGTCAGCGAACACAGTTCCACCGACACCAGCACCGCGACGTCGTCGGGCGCGCCACGCAGATAGTCGTTCAGTCGAGCGACCCCAGCTGCCCCGGCGACGCAGCCCAACCCGAACATCGGGACGCGACGCACGTCGGGGCGCAGGCCTATGCGTCCAGCGATGCGGGCATCCAGCGAAGGCACCGCGATGCCGGTGACGGTCGTCGACACGATGAGGTCGACGTCCTCAGGTGTTAGCCCTGCCTCGTCGAGTGCGCCCGTTACCGCCGCACACCCGAGTTCGACAGCATGCTCGATGAAGGTGTCGTTCAGATCGCCGAAGTCGGTGAGCTTCGCGTAGTCGTCGAGAGGCCGCACGAAGTAACGACTGTTGACCTTCGCGCTCTCGTGCAGGCTGTGCAGTACGTCTGCAAAAGGCTCCCAGCCGCCAATCTCGATGAGAGCCTGGGTGATCTCGTTCTGGGTGTAGCGGTGCGGTGGTAGCTCGCCACGCACACCGGCGATGACGCTCACGGGGCTCATATGGTGAACACGGGACCCCAAGCCGGATGGTTCAATTCACGCAACCGTCCTTCGAAACCTGTGACGGCTCGGGCAATTCACTGCTAACTTTCTGCGGCTCCCCGTCGGTCAGCCCGATGCGTTCATGCAGCCAGACCATCGGCTTGGGCGCCCACCAGTTCCATCGGCCCAGCACCTGCATGAACGCCGGCACCAACACCATCCGCACCAGGGTCGCGTCGACCAGCACGGCCACCGTGAGGCCGAGCCCGAACAGTCGCATCACCTGCACCTGGGCCGCGATGAGCGCGGCGAACGATATCGACATGATCAGCGCTGCGGCCGTGATCACCCGCCCGGTGCGGGCCACGCCAAGGGCGACGCTCTCGCTGTTGTCGGCGTCAGTCCGCTCCGACGCCAGCCAGTATTCGCGGATCCGTGATATCAGGAATACCTCGTAGTCCATCGACAGCCCGAACGCGATGCAGAACAGAAGCACCGGCATGTTCGCCACCAGCGTCCCTGTCGACGTCGTCCCGAGCGCCCCCAGATGCCCGTCCTGGAAGATCCACACCAGCGCGCCGAACGCCGCCGTCAGCGACAACACGTTGCACGCCAGCGCGGTCAGCGGCAGAACCACGCTGCCGGTCAGCAGGAACAACAGTGCGAACGTGATCACCGCGATCAAACCAAGCACCAGCGGCAGCCATGTCGTGATGGCCTCCACGCTGTCGTGGTTGATCTGGGCGGTGCCCGTCATCTCGACGACGCGTCCGGCCGGCCCTGGCACCTCGTGCAGGCGGTCGAGTTGTGCCTCCGAGCTGTCGGAGAATAGCGGCGCGCTGCTGCCCACGGTCAGGAACGCGCTGCCATCGGCGACGCCGGCGGCCGCCGCCGGCGGGCCCACCTTGGCACCGTCGACGAAGGTGCCGGTGGGCGCGGACACCTGGGTGACATCGGGCACCTGCGACAACGCCGCGGCGTAGCGCTCCAGGTCGGCAGGCGCCAATCCGTGGGCGGCGGGGACGACGACGGTCACCGCGGTGTCCGAGTTGTTCACGAAGTTGCCCCGCAGTTGGTCGCCGACCTGATGCGCCGACAGCGAGCCGGGCAGCACGCGGTCGTCGGGGAATCCCCACCTGACTCCCAGGAACGGCGCACCGAGCACCAGCAGTAGCGCGATGACAGCGAGTCCGATCAAAACGGCACGGCCCATCACGAATTTCGTTGAGCGGTACCAGAACTGGTGCTCGACGGCGCCGCGGACCGGGTCGGGTCGGTTCAGGACACGCCGGGCCAGCCGGCGTATGTCCAGCGAGTTCAGCCGGTCGCCCAGGAGAACGATCGCCGCGGGCGTCACCACCACGGCGGCGGCCGCGGCGAAGGCGACCGTCGCGACACCCGCGTAGGCGAACGACTTCAGGAAGTGCATCGGGAACAGGATCAAGACTGCCATCGAGAGTCCGACCGTCGTCGCCGAGAACAGCACCGTGCGCCCGGCGGTGACCATCGTGCGGACGAGCGCGGTGTCGCGGTCGGCACCGTCGGCCAGCTCGTCGCGGAACCGGCTGATGATGAGCAGCGTGTAGTCGACCGCGAGCGCCAGCCCCATCGCGGTGGTCAGGTTCAGCGCGAAGATCGACACGTCGGTGCCAAACGTGATCAGCCGCAGCACGGCCAGGGAACCCAGGATCGCCATGACGCCGACTGCGACCGGCAGCGCGGCGGCCAGCAGCCCGCCGAACACCCAGACCAAAACTATGAAGCTGAACGGAATGGCGATCGACTCCATCAGCAGCAGGTCGCGCTGCGATTGCTCGGTGATCTGCACGTTCACCACCGCGACCCCGCCCGTGCGCACGGTGATGCCGTCGCGGCTGTAGGCCACCTCGTCGGACAGCGTCTTGGCGTAGGTCTGCGCGTCGTTCTCCGCGCCGGTGATGCCGGCCACGATCAGGCCGGACTTCCCGTCCTTGCTCACCAACCCCGCCGCAGCGCCGGGCGCCGCGGTCCACGCCGAGGTCACGTTTGCGACGTGCGCCGAGCTCTTTAGGCGACCGACGATGTCCAGACCCACCGAGCGGGCCTCGCCACTGAGGACGTCGCCCGGCGCGGTGACGGTGATCAGCATCTGCGTGTCGCCCTGCCCGAACTTGTCGGTCAGCAGCTGGGTCGCCCTGGACGACTCCGAGGTGGGGTCCTGAAATCCGCTGGCGGACAGGCTTTTGGAGACCGGGATGCCGAAGATTGCCGCCGCCACCGCCACCAGTACCGCGGCCGCGATGATGCGCCGCGGCACCGAGATCGCTAGATGCGCGATTCGTTGCAGCAAGTCACTTCCTTCGGCCGAGCCCCCGCGACAGGCTACCTAATTGGTACATACGTGCACCGCCGTTGAAACGTTCACACCGACGGGTTGAGTTGTCCGTCGAAAGAACACCGTCGCCAAGTTGATTCATACATATGAGCACGCTGATTAAGGTCGAATATCGTCTATTCCGAGACAGCATGTGTCTTCAACGAGGTAGTCAATGGCGCGGCCACAGGCAATTGGGCTGAGCAATCAGTACACGGGGCAGTGCAGCATTGCTGATTTTGATCAACGATGACGATCCGCGCCAATGTCCGGGTCCGAGCGGGCGGTCACCTTCATCGGCAGCGCCGCGACATCGCAGCGAACTCGGGGCAGGCGGTCGCCAAAAACGTCAAATGCGCGCCGGACCCGCGCACTCAAGCAACTCCTCGAGGGCAACATCGAAGTCGTCGACCAGTCGCCATAGGTCGGGCAGCAAGTCCGGGCAGGAGATGACGCCGACGTTCAGCTTTCCATTCAGCGACATCGCCGTGACATTCAGCCCGCAGCCGTGGAACAGCGGGCCGAGCGGATACATTGCCTCGACTTCGCAGCCCAGGAAGTACAGCTGCGCTTGCGGTCCCGGCACATTCGAAATGATGAGGTTATGGACCGGGTTTCCGATGAGCGGCGAGTCGGCGACAATCCGAAAAACGGCGCCGAACACCGCCCGGGCGGCGAGTTGCGCCCAATCCTGCAACAGCGTCGGACTGATGACCGAACTGTGGTTCTTGGCAGCGGCGTCCGCCCGGGCGATCGCCCGTAGTCGTTCCGCGGGGTCACCGATGTGCGTCTCAAGTTTGCAGAACATCCCCGACAACTGGTTGTGGCCAGGGCGATCGGACTTGTCGTGCACCGACACCGGCACCATCGCCACCAGCGACCTGGCGGGCAGCTCGTCATGATCGCCCAAGAACCACCGCAGCACCGCCGCGCACAAGGCCATCACCACGTCGTTGACCGTGACCTTGAAGCGGTCCTTGACCTTCTTGATGTCGTCGAGGTCCAGCTGGGCCAGCGCGACGTTGCGGTCGGCGGTGACCGATGCGTTGAACCGGGTTGGCGGGCCTGCGAACGGCGCGGCCATGGTCAGACCGGTGCGGGTACGGCGCGCAGTCTTCACGATCGTTGCAACGGTCGTTGGCATCACATTGGCCAGCTGCCACGGACGGGAGGCGAACCTCACCAGGCCACTCGCCGCGATCTGAAGCGGGCCGGCCTTCCCAGGGCCCTCCACAGGTTCCGGCGCCGGCACGTCGGGTTCGACGGTGCACAGCTGCGACAGCAGGTTGGCGCCGGTCACCCCGTCGACCGCGGCGTGATGGACCTTGGTCATCACGGCCAAGAGGCCCCCCGCGCGCGGGTCAGTGTCGGCGACGCCCTCGATCACCCACATCTCCCACAGCGGCCTGCTGCGATCCAGTGGCGTGGATGCGATGTGTCCGCATATCTCGGCCAATTCCCGGCGCCCTCCCGGCGACGGCAGGCCGATGCGGAGCAGATGACGATCGAGGTCGAACGCATCGTCGTCGACCCACACCGGATAGTCCAGATTGAGCTGGCTGTCGGCCAGCTTTGCCCGGAACTCGGGTATGGCCGCGATCCGTAAGGCCAGCTCGTCGCGAAGCCGATCAAAGGTGTAGCCACCGGGCACTGTTGAGGTGTCCAGCTCGAGGATCGAGCACACGTGCAGAGGCTGGGTGGGGCTTTCGATATAGAGGAAACTCGCGTCGAGTCCGCTGAGCCGTTCCATGTGCCGATGCTAGGCGCAATAACCACGCATTGAAACCAATTACGCCCAACCGCAACAAGTTCCGCAAATACTCACTGGCCGCTTCATTAAACCTGTGTATGTCGCGCAGCCGGCCGCTGACCTCCTATTACTGCGCCGCCGGCGTCAGCACACTGAAGAGCGCCCCCTGTGGGTCAGCCAATACGGCCGACCGCCCCACCGACGGGATGTCGAACGGCTCGACGGCGATCTGACCGCCCTGTGCGCCCGTCTGCACAGCTGTGGCGTCGGCGTCTGCCACCGCGAAGTACACATGCCAATGGTTCGGCACGTCGGGCATCGGCGGTTCCATGCAGCCACCAACTTCGGTCTCACCGACCTTGAGCATGTGGTACGTCTGCCCAGGGCCCATCTCGACAGAAGCGCTGCTCACGCCGAGCACCGCTTCATAGAACACCAGCGCCGACTCCGGCTTGTCCGTGATCAATTCAGTCCAGATCAGCGCCCCCGTTTCGTTGACCAGCGTCGCGCCGATGTGCTGATTGGCCTGCCACAGCCCGACCACCGCGCCCGTCGGATCCGCCACAAACGCCATCGTGCCCGAATCGCCGACGGCCATGGCCGGCATCAGAACCTGTCCGCCCGCAGGGCCAACCTTCTTCAGCGTCGCGTCGACGTGGTCCACCGCGATGTACGTGTTCCACATCGGTGGCATGCCTTCGGGCGCGCCCGGCGGCATCGGTGCGATCGCCGCGACGGTTTCTCCGTTCAGCAGCGCCATGGAATACGCGCCGCCCTGAGGCATCGGCTGGTCGTCATAGCTCCAACCCAGCAGCGACGCGTAGAACGTTTTACCGGCGTCCTGGTCCGTGGTCTGCAGGTCGACCCAGCTCGGGGTGCCCTGCTTGTACTCGGTTTTCTTTGGCATGACAGGCCTTTCGTTAGTAGGCGGATGTTTGGACAACGGCCGGTTGCCGGCCGGTGAACGCGAGGAGCCGATCGAGAATGCCGACATCGGCCGACGGCGTGACGGGGTCGGCAAATCTACCGGCACGGAGTTGCGGGGTGACGATCTGGTTGGCCAGCCCCTGCACGTAGTCGCATACCTGCTCGGAGACAACAACTTGACGATCGGTGGCCATTGCGAAATCCCAAGCGTGGACTAAGAATTCGAGCGACAGGATGCCGACTGCCCATGCTGCGGGCATCTGAGTCGATGCCAGCTCGACCATACCCTCGACGCCTTTCCGACGCCAGGCCTCGAGCACCACCGCAGCCGCAGCGGCCACCTGGGTTTCCAGCGGTGCGTCCTGATCGAGTGGCGGCATCGGCGCACCCGCGGCCGCACCGATCCTCGTGATCCCTGTCATCAGGTGATCGGCCAGCTGCGCAACGTTGTATTCGTTGCACGGCGTCTGCTTGGTCAGGTCGGAGGAATCGAGGCCCCGCAACACGTGCTGCAAGACCGCCAATGTCGCCTCGGCGCACGACAATTCGTCGAGTGGATCCGGTGAAGCCACCCACTCGTCCGGACCTGCATCGCCGTCATGGCCTGCGGCCACCAGCCGGCCAAGGAAGTGGTTCCACCCCTCGGCGTGGTGCACTGCCTGGTCGTCGGTCAGCCCGTCGTGGACAAGTCGAACCTCAGTCCCACCGTCGACCGGCGTCAACGTGACGGTCACCGTAGAGGCGCCCGGCGGCAGATCGGCGTCTTCCTCCCACCCAAACGTGAACGTCACGTGCTTGCCAGGGTCCACGTCGACGATGCTCCCCGCCGCGTGATGTCCCGGCGTCACCGTCCATCGGTATCCACCCCCGGCGCGCATGTCCACGCGCGCGGCGATAGTTAGCCATCGCCGCAGCCGGTCCGGCTGTGTGACGAGATCGAATGTGGCGTCCGGATCCAACGGCACGATTACTGATTTGTCGAACGGCATGGCGGAGTCTCCTTTTGGGGTTGGTTGGCGTCGGTGACGAGGCGGTCGAGCTCGTCGCTCCAGAACGACTCGAACAGAGCGCGGAGCCGCAGCACCCCGCGCTCGTCGAGCCGGTAGTACCTCTGCCGTCCCTGCCTGCGGGCGGTGACCAGACCGACCTCGGCGAGGATCGCCAGATGCTGCGATATCGCCGAGCGGGTGACTGAAAACCGCGATGCGAGTTGGGTGACGGTGAGCTCGCCCGCCGCCAGAAGCTGCAACAGCCGGCGTCGCGTCGGCTCCGCCGCGACCTCCAGCATGTCAGGCACACGCAGATACGTTAGCCGTCACTAACGTATCGGTCAACGGCCGCGCGAACCCCGTCGAAACTGGAGTTATTGACATGTCCGGCTATTACGGGTACGCCTATTAGCTAGCAAACACTGTCGCACCCCTTCCCTGGGGCGCGTCCAGCATTGCACCCGGCCGCCAGGGGTGGCCCCGCGCAAGACTCAACAAAGGGGAAAGCTCATGGCCGACGTGGATTATTGCGTGGTAGGTGCGGGATTCGCTGGCTTGACCGCCGCCCTGCGACTCAAACAGGCGGGTCATTCGGTGGCGTTGCTGGAGGCCCGTGATCGGGTCGGCGGTCGCACCTTCACCGAAGTGCGCGACGACGGGTCGTGGATCGACCGGGGTGGTGCCTGGATCGGGCCGGGTCAGGACGCCATCTACGCATTGATGAACGAGTTCGGGGTGCCGAGCTATAAGCAATACGTCGACGGCGACGCCATGATGTTCGTCGACGGCAAGAAGTACCGCTACAAGGGCACGATTCCGTTGTCGATGAGCCCGTGGGCGGTCGCCAACATCGGGGCGGTATTTCTCGAGCTGACTCAGATGTGCAAGTCGATTCCGCTGGAAGCCCCGTGGGAAGCGCCCAAGGCGCAGAAGTGGGATCAGCTCAGCTGGGCGGCCTGGCTGGACAGGAACACCCTGTCCAAGCCCGCCCACGAGCTTTTGGAATCGTCGATCTCCGGGCTGTACACCTCGGCGGCCTCGGAGGTGTCGCTGCTTTTCGTGCTCTACCAAATGGCGTCCGCCGGCGGGCCGAGCTTCGTACTGGGCGTCAAGGACGCGGCCGAGGATGCCCGGCCGGTCGGCGGCATGGGTGCCATCCACCGCGCGGTCGCGGCCGAGCTCGGCGACGCGATCCATCTGTCGCAACCGGTCCGCACGATCGCGCAGGACGCCGACGGGGTCACGGTCCGCTCCGACGACATGGTGGTGCGCGCACGCCGCGTTGTGGTGGCGGTGCCGATCGCAATCGCCAGCCAGATCACCTATGAACCAATGCTTCCCGTCGATCGATCGTTTCTGCACCAACGGATGCCGCTCGGCGCGGTCTTCAAGATTGCGCTGGTGTACGACGAGCCGTTCTGGCGAGCCGACGGCCTGTCGGGCCAGTCCTTCGCACCGGGGTCGCCGGCGAACCTCACCATCGATTCCTGTACGGACACCGGAAATCCCGGGGTTCTGACCGTCATTACCGAGGGGCCCGTCGCGCGCCAGATAGGACAGCTCACCGCGGACGAGCGCAAGAAGGCGGTACTGGACGCGGTCGTCGAAAGGTTCGGCGACAAAGCGCGGTCGCCGGTTGACTACCTGGAGCAGAACTGGGCGGTCGAACGCTATTCGGGCGGCGGGATGATCGCCCACTTCCCGCCGGGCGTTCTCACCGAGTTCGGCCCCGCCTTGCGCGAACCCTGCGGCCGCATCCACTGGGCCGGAACCGAAAGCTCCGCTGTCATGTACGGGTTCATCGACGGCGCCGTCCGCTCCGGCGAGCGCGCCGCGACCGAGGTGATGGAACGCGAAACGATGACCGTGGCCTGACTCGTATTCGCCTCTAGCGGTCGATCAGCCCCAGAAACGGCCCTTCTTCCAACTCTTTTGGTCGCCTTCTACGTCGGTCCACTCCGCTGACGCGTAGCACGAACGCGGCAACGCCGCGGGACCGTAGTTCAGCGCACCTTTTCGGGGATTGAACTCAGCGCGTGCAGGACGTGCACGGCCAGTTCGCTTGCCGCCTTGTCTCCAAGCTTGGAGTGAGTCCTGATGGTGTCCGTGACCAGTTCGAGGCGTTGGACGTAGGGCGTGCGCAACGTTATTGGCGAAGCCATCACATTTTCCTTTTCAGTCGAGCATGTCCGCTCGCAACCGAGCTGCCCGATACTGATGACGATACGCCGTTCCCCGCCACCAGGGCCTGCCCGGGCCGGAGATCGACTTACTTTGCGGCTAGTTGCGTTTCAGTTCGATGACTTGGAGCTGACTGCCACCGCTCTTGCGCGCCAGCTGCGTGTGTCCGGTTCTCCCTGTCTCGCGCGCTGATCATGAGGAGGCTGTCAACGGTTGAGTCGTTGCTCGGGGCCGCGGCTTCCATCAGGGTCGCGTGCGCCTCGTCCGGGTCGGCGTTCGGAGGCACTACCAGCAAGACAATCTTGTTGCGGTTGAGCCCGAGAACTTCGACGGTGTGGGTTGGCTGACGTCGGTATCCGTCGAGCCGGACCGCCCGCCCGCCGGTAACGAGTTTCGCGGATGCTTTCGCCCATTCTTTGAGGTTGTACAAGACGCGGTCAACGCGCCCGAGCCGAACCGACAGCACCGCCAGCAGATCTGGCAGCTCTGCGGCGAGGTCGTCACTGCGCGGCCACCATGCCCCGTCGACATACCCACTCTGGGGCGCCTTGGGCTTCAATCGCAATCGCGGTGTGTGTTCCGGCGGAGTGTTGTGCCGCGCGACGTCGGTGAGATCTTGTTGTAGCGTCATGCGACGCTCCTGTCTTGACCGCGAACCGGCCAAATCCTGCGAATCGACGACGACACAACCTTGAACAGTCATGTGACGAAGTACCGTCGATATGCACAGCCTACTCGGGTAGTCCAGCACGGAGCCATGCGGTGAAACACCCGGCGCCACCCTCGACAGTCACCGGTGTAAATCATTGGGGCACAGGTGCTTCCAGCTCAACCCCGCGGGCCGCGACACCGGAGCACTCATCGCAAAACTGGTCCGCGATCAGGTGTTGGCGCATCAGCATGGGGACGGCCGGTCCGGCGGTGTCAGTGTGGCCGTGAGACCTAAGAGCAGGAGATCGAGGCCGCGGTCGAGTTCGGCGGCGCCGTCGTAGGATGCCAGGGCCGAGGCCAGCGCGCGTACCTGGGGGAACTCGGTGACCGCCAGCCGGTGCAGGCCTAGGCGCAGGACGTCGTCGGTCTCCTCGGGTCGCTCGATGACCTCCTGCAACTCGGTGAGGATGTGGCCGTGCAGGTACCCGAAGAGCACCCGGTGGATGTGCAGGGCATCTGCCCCGCTGAAGCCGACGCAGGTGAGCAGGGCAAGAACGTCCTCCAGTGGCCGCAGCATCCCCGGCGGGCGTTGGCCCAACGGGGTGGCCAGCGGCCGAGTCACCAGCAGCGCCACCACGTTTGGGTGTGCGAGAGCCAAACGTCGGAAGTCATGCGCGACGGTGCGCAACTGGGCCGCCCAGTCTGGATCAGCCGTATCTACTCGTAGTTGTCCGAGCACGATCTCGGCGACACCGTCGAGCAGCGCCGCCTTGCTCGGTACGTGTCGGTAGAGCACCGTGGGATCCCGGCCCACCTCTTCACTGAGGCGACGCATGGACAAGCCGTCGATACCATCGCGGTCGATGATTCTCAGCGCCGCTTGCAGGATGATCGAGCGGCTGACCGGACCGTCGTCTCGGCCGTTGGCGGCGGACAGGTCGGTTCCGCCGGCGCCTGTATCGGGCGCGGTCCGCTGTTTCGGCATCGCGGGCAGCACTTCCCTTCGGTCCCAGGTAGAAACATCGTATGTTAACGCTATCCGTCAACAATGTTGACACACCCTCGAAATGAGCGTGTACTGGAGGTCTACTAACAGATGAGAGGGCTTCGAATGCTTGTCATCGTTGGATTGATTGTTTTGCTCGTCGCCGCGATCGTCGCGATCGTGGGCGTGCCGAGCAACGCTGTGGCGGCCCACCCGCTGACCGATTATTCCGTGTTCGGCTATCACCTCACGGGGTCGACCGGCACGTCGTTCCTCTTTGGGATCGCGGTCGGCGCGGTGGCGTCGCTCGGACTCTGCCTCCTGCTGGTGGGCGCGCGGCGTACGGCGAGCCGCGCAGCCGACGCCCGACTCGCACCCCAAGAGCGGGCCGACAGCGCGACGCGGCCCACAGCGCCGCCGGATGAAGACACAACACGGCGACGCAGATTTCCTTCACTAGGTCGCTGGATATCCAGTGAATACTCGTTGACCGGGCGACCCGAAGTAACCCGCAGTCGGGGTATGTGATCGCCAGGGGATCCCGCGACACGAGTTCCTCCGACTGAATTCCACCCAAGCTTTACCAATCTAAGGGGCCGATTTGGCTACCAACACAACCGTTTTGGTCATCGTCACCGCAATGGCGGCACTTGTACTCGCCGGCGCGCTCGCCCTTGTGGTGTCCAAGACGCGCACCTCACGGCGCAACGTCAACGGGACGACGATCCGCGATCAAGCCGAGGAGGACGCGCTACGACTTCGGCGTCAAGAGGCGCTCGCCGACGAGTTCGATGCGAGGGCCCATGCAGCCCAGGTCGAGATCGACATCAAAACGGTCAGGGCGTGCAGCCTGCAACACCAAGCGACGGTCCATCGCAGCGAAGCAGTCACCTCCCGCGACCAACTGAACGACCTGAGGGACAGCGCGGACAAATTAAGTGCGACCGCACGGCCACCCGCAATGCCCCGACTCGCTGGATGACGGCTGCGACATAGTTACTGGCAGCCCCACCACTCCCCGAACCTCCACTAAGGACATGTCATGAACGCTCTGATCGTCGCTCTAATAGCGCTCGCCATTGTCGCCGTGATCGCGTTGTCGCTCTCGGTGAAGGTCGTGACGCAGTACCAGAGGGGTGTCTTGTTCCGGCTCGGCAAGGTGGTGGGTGTCAAGGAACCCGGCCTGGCCCTGATCATCCCGGTGATCGACCGATTGGTGCGGGTGTCGCTGCGGATTGTGACGATGCCGATCCAGTCACAGGGCATCATCACCCGCGACAATGTCAGCGTCGACATTTCCGCAGTCGCCTACTTTCGCGTCGTCGACCCGGTGAAATCGGTGATCGCCATCGAGAACGTCGACGCCGCGATCAACCAGATCGCGCAGACGACACTGCGCAAGGTGGTCGGTCAACACACCCTGGACGACGCGCTTTCCGAAACCGACGTCATCAACGCCAACATCCAGAAGATCCTCGATGTGGCGACCCTCGAGTGGGGCGTGGAAGTGAACCTCGTCGAGCTGAAGGATATTCAGTTGCCCGACAGTATGAAACGCGCGATGGCCCGGCAAGCCGAGGCCGAGCGGGAGAAACGCGCCAAAATTATTGCCGCCGAAGGCGAATCGATGGCCGCCGCCGCCCTTGGGGATGCGTCGGACACGATGATGGCGCACCCGCTCGCCTTACAACTGAGGAATTTGCAGACGCTGGCCGAGCTCGGAGTGGAGAAGAACACCACGGTGGTGTTCCCAGCGCCGATGATGACCGCCATCGGCGAAATCAGCAGCTTCCTCACTCGGGAAACCGCCGCCGCGCAAGTGATCACACCGTCCGCGGCCAAACCATCGGCACGGCCGGCGACCGACGTGGCAACTAACGGGGGGCCCGCGAACGGTGCGGCTGTGGAACCGGGGTGCGCGGGCGTCTGACCGCTCTCCGCACTGTTGACCTACTCGGTCGATTTGTGTCGGGCGCGGGCGCGGCGCACAGCTTCGTCGACGATTTGTTGAGCTACGTCAGCCAACTTGCGGTGTTCAGCTTGGCTCATCGCCCGCAGGTACGTGAACGCGTCCTCGACGCTGCGCCCGGTACGTCCCCGGATGAGGCCGATCGCCTGATCGATCACCGGGCGCGTCGACAGCGCCGCCTGCAACTGGACGGTAAGAGAAAGCGCGTCGGCGAGGATCTGCGCGTTGTGTACAGCGACCGCCGCTGGTTTGGCGAACAATTCGCCGAGTTCGGCCGCGTGCTCATCGAAGACGTCTTTGCCGTGGGCGTATACGTTGATCGCTCCGACCACCTGATCTGGCAGCAGCAGTGGCAGCGACAGGGCACTGTGCACACCTAACCTGCCCACGCGTGGACCGAACCGCGGCCACATCTTCTCCCCACCCAACGACCCGGAACGCACCGTGCGGCGTTCCAGCGCCGCCGTGATGCAAGGCCCCTCATGGAGAGTCACGTACTGGATTTCGTCGATCTCGGCGACAAACGGAGCGCTGGACGCCAACGCCGCCACCATGTTGTCCGGCCGGTCGACCCGCAACAACGTCACTCCAGCACCATCGGCGCCGGGTATCGCGACCACTGCGAATGAGGCCACCTCAGCGAGCAACTCAGGCAACCCGAGACTGCCCGAAACCAGGCCCGCGAGGTTGCCGATGCCGGCTTGTAAATCGGCGTCATCGGCACTGACCTGCTCCGATGTCCGCGATCTGTCATGGTCAGCAGTCAACTCCACCATCGCCGGCACCTGCGCTCACAGTCCCGCCGGTGCCCGACGTGCACTGCGGCCACCGGCCACGTATTCGCGGCGTAGTCGCCACGAGATGGCTCCCACACTAATGGGTTTTAGCTGGCAGGTCCTGACTCCGGCCAGTCGCCGGATCTCACCGTGCGAACCACTCCGTGGGGTGTAACGTCGTGGGTGCTGAGAATCTCAGCTGGTCCGGGATGGGTTCGGCTGCCCGCCGCTGAACTCAAGGAGCGCTGGCTCCGAGCCCCCACACGCCGGTGATCGTCTGCCCGCCGGGATCACCATGACTGACACACTCGTTCGTCGCATCAAACCTCTCTCACTTACCAAGCGTCACGCAGCGCGATTCGACACTCGATGGACGATGTCGTCGGTGGCCATTGTCAGCGCATGCGGCGACATCGACGGGACGAACGCAAGCACCCTCACCGATTACGCACTCGTGAAGGCGGTGCGTTGCCGCGGACTGATCCTAGATCTCAGCGGTCTGGAATTCGTTGGCACCGAGGGTTTCTCGGCGCTGCACAGAGTCTCGGTTCGCTGCGCACGCGCTGAAATCGGATGGATGATGGTAACTGGTGCAGCGGTCTCCCGACTGCTACGAATCTGCGACCCCCACGGATCGCTGCCCGCAGTCGACACCGTCAGTGCGGCTCTGGCTAATCTCCAGGACCAGCACGCGGGCGTGTGACAGCTCTTCCCATGTGTGTGCGGCGTACACGATCCCGCAACGCCGTTCGCAGCCCTATCATCGGGCCACCCAATCGGGCAACTGACGTATAGCTAAGCTAGCTAATCCCGCAAGCCCAGACCCAAGGGCGTAAGGTCAGCACATCGGGACCACCAAGGCCCCCATGATCAAGGGGCCACCGATGTCTGATAAATCTCCTCGGCAAACCATGACCAAGAAGTCCGGAAAATCCCTGAAAGAGAAACGCGCCGCCAAGCACGCCAAGACGGCGGCCCGAGCGCCGTCCACCGAGGCGTTACTTCATGACAAGAAGCGCTGAGACACAACAACTTTCGATCGGCGTTCCGGCCCACTCACGCAAGGCGAACGAGCGCAGACTGCCGATCCACCCGGCACATTTCAGCAAGATCGATCGTCGGCTCCGGCCGCGGATCTTCGTCGAGCATGGCTACGGTGCGGAGTTCGGCGCCACGGACGATGTACTGGCCGAACTCGTCGGTGGAATCAGGACTCGGGAACAGCTCATCGCGGACTGCGACATCATCCTGTTGCCCAAAGTCCAGGCCGAGGACCTCACGGAACTCAAGGTGGGACAGGTCGTCTGGGGATGGCCGCACTGCGTGCAGGACGCCGCCTTGACGCAGATCGCCATTGATCGGCGGTTGACGCTGATCGCCTTCGAGGCGATGAACCACTGGCAGCCCGACGGCGGATTCGGCCTGCACGTCTTCCACAAGAACAACGAGATAGCGGGCTACTGCTCCGTCCTGCACGCCATGCAACTGGCCGGGATCACCGGCAGCTACGGTCGTCGGCTGCGCGCTGCCGTCATCGGGTTCGGCGCGACCGCCCGCGGCGCCGTCACCGCCCTGAATGCCCATGGCGTTGACGATGTGCGCGTTCTGACCAACCGCGAGATCGCCGCCGTCGCCTCGCCGATCCACTCCACCCAAATAGTCCAGATGGGGCAGGACGAGGACACACCAGAGCACACGTGGGCGGATACGCCGGAGGATGGCGAAATCCCCGTATCCCAGTTCCTCGCCGACAACGACATCGTCGTCAACTGCGTTCTCCAGGATCCCGGCGCACCCCTTGTCTTCCTCACCACCGACGACCTGGCCGCGTTCACTCCGGGCAGCCTCATCGTCGACGTCTCCTGTGACCTGGGCATGGGCTTCAGCTGGGCGCATCCGACGTCGTTCACCCAGCCGAGCATCGAGTTGGCAAACGACGTGCACTATTACGCCGTGGACCACAGCCCGTCCTACCTGTGGAACTCGGCGACCTGGGAGATCAGCGAGGCATTGTTGCCGCACATCGAGACCCTTCTCGCCGGGCGGGCGACGTGGAACGTGACCCCGACGATCTCGCGGGCTATCGAGATCCGCGACGGTGTCGTTCTCAATCCCAGCATCCTGTCCTTTCAGCACCGCGACGATGCCTATCCGCACGCAGTCCGCGTTGTGGCAGGTGCATTGTCTTAGCTGATCGACACCAGCTGGTCGATCGAGTCCCGGGGAAGGTCGCCGTCAACGACGGCGGTCACCAACAATTTGTCCAGAGTGATCGCACCTTTGTGGTTGTCCAGGAATGCGATGTCGGCAGCATCGCGTCCGGTGGCGATGCGCACCAAGGTTTGTCTCGGTGCCAAGAGGGTGCCGTCGACCACTCGCCAGTGACCCTCGACGAACGCCTCGGCGACCGCATGAAAGTCCATCGGGTATAGGCCCGGTGCATATACCGAAACGACGCGGGCAGGCACGTTGACGGCCCGTAACAGCGCCACCACAAGGTGCGCGAAGTCGCGGCACACCCCGGCACCGGAGAGCAAGGTATCGACTGCTCCATCGATCGGGTCGCTCGAGCCTGGCACATAGTTCAGACGGTTGCCGACCCAAAGGGACACCTTCTCCAACAGGGTCGTCGAATCGATGTAGTTGCCGAATTCGGTTGCGGCGAAACCGTAGAACTTGTCGGCCTCCGCGTAGCGGCTTGGACGTAGGTACATGGATAGGTCGTACTCAGTCACGGGCGCCGCGCCGGTCCGGCCAACGACCGTGGCGGCGTAGTCGACCTTGAGGTTGCCCACCGGAACGTCCAGTTTGTGGATGCGGTTACCGTGAGTGCCGCTGATCTCTAACGGCTGGACGTGTTTTCCGTCCAGCACGAAGGACAGCGACTCGGACACCTCAGTATTGGGATGCGGCGCGACAGCAATCTGGAACTCCAATGTCGTCGGCGCGGTGATCTCGACTTCGAGCTCTGCGCCCACATCTCGCTTCATACCGCCGATGATATGGGGTTCAGCGGCGAAGGCGAGTCGGCGTGTGCGGTAAACCCTCGGCACCACCGGGCACCGACCCACCTTCTCCGTTGGTTGCCTCCCGCTCGGCTGCCCCGCCTTCGGAGTCCCACGCGGATTGGGCCGCACCCATTTCCCTGCGTCTGGTCATGCGACTGACACCCCTACGAACTATTTCCGTGACGGTCAGCGACTTTCGGGAAGCCGCTGGAGCGGCTCACCCATGTCGGCATGGTTGCCGATAACACGTGAATCGATGATGTGCGTCATGACTGTCTCCCTATCTGCCCGCAGAAGCGTGCCGTATCGTCGCGCGCCGGAGGCGGTTGTGCATCGGTTCGCGCGCCGACTTCTGATGTTCAAGCTGCCGGATCAGCTCACGGTTTGCTTCACCAAGTGCACGGGTGAGGTCCGGGTTCTCGGCGACCGCTACGAGCGACGGAAGACCGGGCAGGCTCGTGCGCAAGATGACGCGCTGTTCCTTGCCGCCGCGGTCGCGCAGGGAGACATCGATATCCACGTCACCCGGATCCCACCTCCCCAGATGCGGCGCGAGCGTCGACAACGCCTCCAGCACGTGCGGACGTTCCTTCGCCGCGAAACCCGCGCCCACATGGATCGCGTCTTCGCGAAAGGTGTTTTTTTGTTGGTCATCAGACTTGCTCATCGTGGTCTCCGGCTACTCAGAACGTCATGTTGCCCAGTGACCGGGACAGCCGTCATCGTGGTCATGCCATCTCGGCCCGGCAAGTCGGCGAGGTACCTCCCCGATTCGGTGAATGCGACCGCCTCGCCAGCGGGCGGAGCCGCATTAGCGCGCGCGGTCACGGGCAGCGTGCCCAAGGTGGTGATCGCGGTCGCCGCGAGCACCGGAGTGCGGTTGTACTTGTTCATCGTGGTCGTTCTCCTTTGACGGGTGGCCACGCAGGCGTTCGGGTTGTCCCGACGCGTGTCACCGCCGTGCAATGGTCTGAACCCGATTCCGGGGATGGAGCGGGAAGCGCACTGATCCCGTCGGCGAATGCGTATGAGCGCTGCGACGGCGGTTCCCGGGCCAGACCTCTAGTCAACGCCCTGGTAGACGCGTTGTCAACATCGTTGACAAACACCGTTGGCCCGTAACGGAGACTACGGGCTCAGTGCGTCGAGGAGTTCCGGCAGCGGCACCGTCGCGAAGCCGATGGCGGCGTCCGAGATTCCGTACGGGAGCACCAGGGTCTCGGCGTGCACGAGTGCACCGCAGGAGTAGACGACGTTGGGGACGTAACCGTCCTGCTCGTCGGGCGCGGGGGTCAGCAGCGGCTGCCGGAGCCGACCGAGGACCCGGGTCGGATCCTCGAGATCGAGCAGGATCGCCCCGATGCGGTAGGTGCGCATCGGGCCGACGCCGTGGGTGAGCACCAGCCATCCGGCCTCGGTTTCGATGGGCGGCCCGCAGTTGCCTAGTTGCAACGCCTCCCACGCTTGAGTGGGCCGCTGGCAAGGAACTGAGTTCGACCAAACGAACGGATGATCCGCATAGGCAATCGAATTCGATTCGCGGTCCGACCTCGACATGGCGGCAAAGCGTCCGCGGATGCGGCGGGGAAACAGCCCAAGGCCTTTGTTGGCCGCCGCGCTCCCGACCATCGGCAGGGAGGTGAACGACCGGAAATCCGCTGTCTCCAGAAGCTGTTGGCTGATGTGGGATCCGCTGTAGGCCGTGTACGTCGCATAAATCGTGACCGCCCCGTCGTCGTCGACGAAGCGGACGAAACGCGCGTCCTCCATGCCGGCCGCCTCGGCGTCCATCGCCGGCCACAGCACGCCCTCCGAGAGCGGTATGCCGTCGCCGAATTCGACGGCATAGGTCCGATCGGCGATGGTCCGAATCAGCGAAATCGTCTGCTGTGCATGGCCACGGGTTCTCCGGTGGGTCGCAAGCTTGTCGAGTTGTTCGTCGAGGTCGGCTCGGGTGAACCGGTCGCCGAGCGCGTCGAGCACGTAGTCGGCGGCTTCGCCTGCGTCGCGAAGCCGCGTGAGCTCACTGCGGAACACGGCAGCGTCGAGCAGCGTCGAGATGACCGATCCGACGCTGGCGAACGGAGCCGCAGCGTCGATCGTGACGCCGCCTGCACCATCGACCATCCCGGTCCGGAACCCGATCGACGAACGGTGCCCCTCCCCGATGCCCCGCACACTCATCACGAATCGCAGGCTGCCCGCAGCTGTCCCCGCCTGGTCCGGGTGAGCCACGATGCTGGGGTTGCACAAGGCCGCCCCCTCAACCGCATACTCGCTGGTGAATGTCGCCCCCAGCAACAACATTCGTTCCTCCGACAGCTGCCTGTCGGCGTCAAGGCGGTCGGCGAGTTCGCGGGCGTGCCGGCGGAAGGTGCCGACCAGATCGCGGTGACGCCCGTCGAAGCGGGTGACGACATCGTCCAACGACGAGCGCACCTCGTCCTCGTCAAGGGCAAGGATGCGCCTCAGCACGGCACCCGCGCGGGAGTCCTGGCGCTCGAAACCTTCCTGCCCTGGCACGAAGAGCCGGGTGATGACCCTCGACGGGTCGGCCGCGAGCCGCTGCGGGCTGCGTGTGACGAGCCCGGCCCGCAAGGAAGTCATTGCAGCACAGTCGATAAGCGCTGAGCATGCTGCAAGGTTGAGATCACAGCCATGGTCGACTCGGCGCCTTGGTTTTGGTTAACCCCATCGGCGTGCAGACCGTCATATCCGCCACCGGTGTCGGGATCCCACATGGGCTCGCCCGCGTCGTTGGCACCCAAGAACCAGGCTGCTGCGGCCCCGACGCCGTCGGGCCAAATCGGGTTGGCGTCGGCGGCAGCGGCACGCGCGCACGCATCGGCAAGCGTGGCCACCTCGATCGGCTGCTGATCGAATCCGGGCCGGGAGTCCTCGGCCCCTCTGCCCGCAACCGGGGTGGGAGACAGGTGGCCGTCGGCCGTTTCATAGTCAAGCAGCCAGGCCAACAGATCCAGCCCGCGCTGCCGCAGCGTTTTGTCGTCGAGCGCGACGCCCGCGGCGATCATCGCCTCGGCGAGAACGGCGTTCGCATAGGTGAGCCGAGGCTCGGGCCACGGCCAGGCCGCGTCCCCGTTCGGTACGGCGATCGAAGCGGCGTAGTCGGTGATGAGCTCGCGTGCCGCGTGGTGCTCGGGGTCGACGGCGAGGAGTTCGGCGGCGCCCAATGCGGCGAACGCCATCGCCCGCGGCCATACCGACCGCTCCTGCGCGGCGCGCTCGAACTGAATCACCGCCACCTTGCGCACCACGCCGACACCACTGTGGGCGGCAGCCGTACCGAGTGCCCAGAGGCACCTGCCCCAGTGGTCCTCCGTTGACGGCTCGTCGGTCCATCGCCCGGTGCTGTCCATGCGGTTGCGGCAGGCGCCGGTCAAAGCCTGCGCTTCGTCCAAGAACCGCAACGCCACACCGGCGAGACCATTCAGGGTCGGTTCAGGACCGGGCTCTCGGGTGGCCACGACAAGCACCCGGGCCACATCGTCGGTGCAGTAGCCGTGCTGGGGTGCAGGCTCGGCGAGACAGGCGTGCTCAAACGTGCCGCGTCGGTCCGTCAGCCGCAGTAGATGGTTGAACTTCGGAGCCGGCGCGGTAGCGGTCATACCGCTGCCCGCTGCGCAGCAATAAGCCGCTGCGCCAGATGCTGATACGCGCTCGCCACGACCGGCCACGCCATCTCCGGCGCCAATCGGCGGGCCTCGGCCGCCATCGATCCGGCGAGGCGCGGTTGCGTCAGGACGTGTCGCAGCGCTGATGCCAGTCCGTCCGGGTCGTCGTGGCGAACGACGATGCCCGCTCCACTGCTGAGGAGCTCGACGGCGTGCGGGAACGCGGTGGCCACGACCGGCCGGCCGCTCGCGATGGCGTCGACCAGAACACCGGAGGTGGCCTGGTCGGTGGAGTCGTAGGGCAGCACGACCACGGCGGACGACTGGACGAGCTCGGTCAGCATTGCCACGTCGCGGTAGCCCCCGTCGAAGCACACCGAATCCGCTACGCCACTGCGCTGGGCCTGTTCGATCCGGGCATCGCGGTATGCCTCACCGTCGGCGGCCAGCACCTTCGGGTGCGTCCGGCCGGCAACCACGTACCGCGGCCGACCGGGAAGATCACGCAGCGAACCCATCGCCTCGATTACCCGCTCCACGCCCTTCCCCGGCCCCATCAGGCCCCAGGTCAATAGGGTGGGTCTACTCGGACGCTTCGGGCGGGCGCCGTTGGGGACAGTCGCGCCGTGCGGGATCGTGGTGACTTTGCGGCGATCGACGGTGAAACCCTGACACAACCGTTGCCTCGCGCCATCCGACATGACGACCACTTGATCGGCGATCGCCGCGATCGCCTCGAACACCGAACGCTGGTGCGGCGTCGGATCTTTGAGGATCGTGTGGGCGACGACGATCGACGGGATACGCAGCCCGCCGATGATGTCAACCACTTCGTCTCCGTCGACACCTCCGTAGATCCCGTATTCATGTTGGATGACCGCGATGTCACTCTGGTTGAGCAGGTCGGCGCATCCCATGACCGATGGTGT
The DNA here is from genome assembly GCA_025965975.1 of Mycobacterium sp. GTDB lineage: Bacteria > Actinomycetota > Actinomycetes > Mycobacteriales > Mycobacteriaceae > Mycobacterium. Next base: position 35,135 of record JAOPVX010000048.1, read on the forward strand.
TGAGCCATTGACCAGCTCTCCGATGACCCGGCCGCTCGAGGAAGGCGACCCGTCGGCCACCCGCACGACGCTGACGGCCGCGCCACTCGCGCACAAGGCATCAGACAGGGCCGCGCTGAACGTCGCCAGCCCGCACGGGGTCGGTGGATATGTACTGAGGACCCCAACACTTGACGAGCGGGAAAAACGTTGTGGCCCAATAGGATAAAGCTTCGACGGAAGGAAGGGTGGAGCACTCAAGGTAGTCCCGATTGACGGTTGTTACCGGCGTGTCCGGTGTGAGCGGTTGCTCGGCGATATCAGCGGAAGACGGCTGACACTTCCCGGACTGGCTGGATTCCCAACACGGCTAACGATACACCCAGGTCATCACCCGCGACTGGCCGTCCCCCTGATCAGCCCCAAAGGAGTAAGGTCAGACAATCGGGACCAACCAGGCCCCACGACCAAGGGGCCGGCGATGACTGATAAGTCTCCTCGACAAACGATGACGAAGAAGTCCGGAAAGTCTCTGAAGGAAAAGCGCGCCGCCAAGCACGCCAAGGCGGCGGCCAAAGTTTCGTCCACCGAAGCATTGCTTCACGACAAGAAGCGCTGAGGCGCAACGACTTTCCCCTTGACGTAGGCGAAAAGCCTTGACACAGTGGAGGATTAACACGGCGTCAGCCGCCCAAACGAGATGTGGGCTGGCAGGAAATTTCCCACCAGCCCACATTACATAGTGCTTGCTAGACGGCCGTCACTCCGACCGCCTGAGGACCCTTGGCGCCCTGTTCGATTTCGAACTGGACTCGCTGGTTCTCCTCGAGCGACTTAAACCCGCTCCCGCGGATTTCCGAGTAGTGAACGAACACATCCTCTGCGCCGCCGTCGGGGGCGATGAAGCCGAAGCCCTTATCGCCGTTGAACCATTTCACAGTTCCCTGTGCCATACTTTTCCAACTTCTCTCATTCTGAACGGATGTCGGATAAACATCCCGCGTAACGGTAGCACGGCGGCCCGCACGGCCGTCACCGGCAGGGTCGATCACAGAACTTTGTACGTGACAGCCCGCAGTTCGCGCGCAGTTCGTACGCCGCATGTGCACCCCCTTCGACAGTTTGCCAGGTCTGCGAGCGCGCGACACCATGAGGTAGAGTTGGTGGTGAACCGTTTCGTTTGTCAGCGTGATCCTGCCCGGAAACTGGGGCCGAACAAGATCGACGTGCGATCCGATTCGTATGCCGATCCCCCGTACTGTGTTGCACGCCAGATCGGCTCGAAGCGAAGGAATTGTCCATGGATCACACGGGCGTCAACATTGATCTCCTTGCAGGCCAAGTGATTTCGGCCGCCCTTCCGGTCGTGACTGTAACACGATGAGCGCGCTGGGCCAGCGGCGCTTGGCCAGCCCGACGCGGCTTACCTTGGCCTCAGCGCTGGGCGACGACCTTGACGGGGCGTGGTGGCCGCACACCGCGTCCGTGGCACGCGAGCTGCCCGAACTGATCGACGCCCTCAGTGAACCCTTGGGTCAGATTATCGATATCAGCGTCAACTGGTCGGCCTTCGACGGTGTACTAGACCTCGACTCGCTGACTCGGCGCGGCATTGACGTTATTCCCGGCCGGCAGGCGCGCCACCAACGCGTGATGACCGTTACCGGCAGCCACGCGCGGGCGAATCTCTTGGTGGTGCCGTGTCGGACTACCACCGCCCTGGCTGTGATGGTGCTGCGCCAGGCCGCCGCCCTTCCGATCCTGCCCAGCCACCTGGACACCGCGGCATACCGAGCCGCCGACGAGATTGTGCGCGCCGCGCGTGCTGAATGCGCGCAGCGCGCCAGGCTCGCGAATAGCTCAACCTGACGCAGTGCGTCGGCTGCCAGCCGAGGGATACTGGGCCGGTGCCTGATCGCAACGTGCTCGGCCGTCCGCTGGAACCGTGCGGCACCGACCCGCTCACAGGCTTCCACCGCGACGGCTGCTGCACGACCGGGCCTGAAGACCACGGCCTGCACACCATCTGCGCCGTCGTGACAGCCGAGTTTCTCCAGCACCAACGCTCCATCGGCAATGACCTGTCGACCCCGATGCCCGAATACCGGTTCCCCGGCCTCGCGCCAGGCGACCGCTGGTGCGTCACCGCCAGGAACTGGCTCCTGGCCCACCAGGACGGCTGCGCGGCCCCGGTGGTGCTGGCCTCCACCCACGAGTCCACCCTCGACGTGGTGCCGCTGACGGTGCTGCAGGAGCACGCCGTCGATGTGCCCGACGATCTGGGCGGCCTGTGAGGTTTACCCCCCTGCGGGCCGGCATTGGCCATACCGTAGAGACATGACAGAACAGTCCCCCGCGGTCACGATCTCGCACCCGCCGGCCGCGATGCTCCGTGTGGTAAACCCGGTCCTCGGATTCCTGCTGCGCACGCCGCTCATGGGCGCCATGCGCGAGCAGATGATGGTCGTCAACGTCACCGGACGTAAGTCCGGCCGTCGGTATTCAATTCCGTTGAGCGCCCACCGAATCGACAACACGCTGTATGCCCTGACGAGCGCGCCATGGAAGAACAACTTCCGCGAAGGCGCGACCGCGGAGGTGCTCAACGGCGGGAAGACGACGACCATGCGTGGCGAACTCATCACCGACCCCGCGGTCGTCGCCGATCTCTCCCATCGCTGCGCCGAAACCTATGGCGTCCAGAAAGCACAGCGCACGATGGGGTTGAAGTTCCGCGACCAGCGAGTACCCACACTCGAGGAGTTCATCGAGGCGGCGGGCCGAGAACACATCGCCGCCATCCGGTTGACACCCGCCGGCTGACTCGACGGCACGACGCGCGACTACGCGGGTGTGAACTCAACCGGCAGTGTTGCCGGTGAGCGGAACGCCACGCCGGTGACGGTCGGGGGCGGCGCGGTCGAATCCAGCCGCAGGTCCGGCAGCCGGTCGAGCAGGGCGTTGATCGCCACCGCCGACTCCATCCGTGCCAGGTGCATACCGAGGCACACGTGCGGGCCTGCGCCAAACGTCAAGTGCGCGATGTTCGTTCGGCCAGCATCGAACCGGTCGGGATCCGGGTAGTGCAGTGGGTCCCGGTTGGCAGCCGCGACGCTGACGCTGACGCTGGTCCCGGCCGGGATCGCCATCCCGCCGAGTTCACAGTCGCGCGCGGCCACCCGCACCACGGTGCTGATCGGCGGTTCCCACCGCAGCGCTTCCTCGATGGCGCCGCCCACCATCCCGCGGTCCGCCCGCACCGCACCCATCAGTTCCGGCGCCGTCAGGAGGGCGACCAACAAGTTGCCCGACGCCCGGTATGTCGTCTCGACGCCGGCGGGCAGGATCAGCAGCAGGAACGCGAAGATCTCGACATCGGTCAGGCGCTCGCCGTCGATCTCCGACTCTGCCAGCTCGCTGATCAAGTCGTCCTGCGGATCTCGTCGCCGCTCGGCAAGAACCTTCCCGAAGTACTCCTTCAACGACGCCGACGCGGCGATCCCACGGTCCCAGTCGTAGACCACGTTCAGCAGTTCGATCGACAGGCGCTGGAAGCGCACATAATCCGAACGCGGCAAGCCCATCAGCCGCGCGATCACCTGCACCGGGAACGCAAAGGTGAATTCGCGCACCAGGTCTGCATGCCCACGCCAGGCGAATCTGTCGATGAGCTCGTGCACGACGACCTCCACGAGTTCGCTGCGCCACCGCTCCATCAGCTTCGCCCGGAACGCCGGTGACACCAGGGCGCGGCTCGCATGATGCTCGGCTCCCTCCTTTTCGAGCAGCGTGCGACCCATCACCGGGCCCATGATGTGCTCGTATATCGACGACGAGAACGTTTCGGAATCGGTGAGCACCGTGCGGCATTCGTCGTATCCGAGCGCCGTCACGCCGTCGGCGCGCAAGGTTCCGGTCGAGGTCTCGGCGAACGGGCGGCCCTGCATCACCCGGTGCTCCTCGCGCGCCTGCGCCAGCCGCTCGTGCACATTCTCGACCGCCATGAGCAGGCCGTCCTGCAGCTCGGCGGGGTCGAATTCGTCCAGCGGAGCCGGGCTAGTCATGTCGGGCCGCCCTCACCGTTTCGGTGTCACGTCCCGACCGCAACACCGTTCCAGGCATGTCGCCGGTGGCCTGCCCGTCGTGGCACACCTCGACACCGCCCACCCACACGTTCGCGATTCCTCGCGCGTCGGCCACCAAACGCGGCGCACCCGCGGGCAAGTCATAACGGGTGTGCTCGGGTCCGTGGTCGACGGTGGCCGGGTCAAACATCACCATGTCGGCGTGCCAGCCGGGCGTGATCCGACCGCGTTCCTTCAGCCCGTACAGCTGCGCAGGCACATCGGTGAGCAGCCGCACGGCCTCCTCAAGCGTCACCACCTGGTGTTCGCGCACTCCGCGGCCGAGCAACGACGTCGTGTAGATCGCGCCGCACATCATGTCGAGGTGGGCGCCGGCGTCCGAGCCGCCGATCACCGCATCCGGATTGCGCCACACCTCTGCGCGCACTCGCCAGTCCGCGGCGTCGTCGCCGAACGGGCGCGGTGTGAGCCCGGTGCGCAGCTCGTCGGCGATCACGACGTCGAGCAGCGTGTCGAACGGCTCACCACCGCGCGCCGCCGCGACCTCGCCGACACTACGGCCGGTCGCGTCGGCGTTCTCGGGAGCGAACGTCTCGATGACGATGAGCCGCTCCCAATTGGCCAGAGCACGCAGGATACCCGCCTCCTCCGAGTGCGCACCGGCGTCGAGGCGCTGGCGCACTTGCGGATCGGCGAGCGCGCGCAGCCGCTCGGGCACCGGCAGGTGCATCGTCTCTCGCCAGCCGGGCAGCCCGTCGAGCACAAAGCCGGACAGGAAAGACAGCCGGATCTTCGTGGAATGCGGCAGTGTGAGCGCGACGATCCGCCCGCCCCGCTCGGCGGCGACTTCCGATGCGCGCAACTGCTTTTCGTGGCCGGCGGGGTTCGCCGCCGAGACGCCGAGGACGTTCCAGTTCAGCGGCCGGTCCGCGGCGACGGACATGCCGGTGAGCAACGCGATGTCGTCGTCGGTGAAGCCCGACAGGCAGCCGGGGATGATCGCCTCGAGCTGCGTGCCAGGATGGGCGCGAACGCCGGCAGCCAGCGCCAGCAGCTCCTCGCGCGATGCGCTACGCGACGGGACCGGTTGACCGGTACCGTCGTTGTGGGTGTTCGACTGCGACGTCGACAGCCCGAGCGCACCGTCGGCCAACGCCTCACCGAGCAGCGCGACCATCTTGTCGATCTGCTCGGGGGTCGCCTCGCCGCCGACCGCGTCGTCGCCCATCGCCGCCAGCCTCAGCGCCGAATGCCCCACCAGGAAACCGGCATTGACGGCGATCCGGCCGTCGAGCCGTGCCAGCCAATCGGCGAACGACTCCCACTTCCAGTCCAGCCCGGCCTTCAGTGCCTCGAGTGGCATGCCCTCGACCCTCGCGAGCATCCGGGTGAGGTAGTCGTGTTGCTCTGCCGCCGCGGGCGCGAGCGTGAAGCCGCAGTTGCCCCCGAACACCGTCGTGACGCCGTGCTGCACCGACGGGCTCGCGGTCGGGTCCCAGAACAGCTGTGCGTCGTAGTGCGTGTGCACGTCGACGAATCCCGGTGCGAGCGCTTGTCCTTCCGCATCAACGGTTTTCGCCGCCGAGTCGTCCACCTCGCCGACCGCGACGATGCGTCCGTCCTTGACGCCGACGTCGCCGCGACGGGCGGGCGCGCCTGTGCCGTCGACGATGTCGGCATCATGGATCAGGAGATCGAGCACGGCAGCCTCCTACACACTTGCCAACCACCCGCTGTCGGGCAGCGGGTGGCGGAACAGCTCCGCGGCGTTTCGGTGGGTGATCCTCGCCGCGTCCTCGGCGGACAGGCGTGCGACGTTGCGTGCCACGACTTCCTGCGTGTCGGGCCACGTCGAGTCGGCATGCGGATAGTCGCTCTCGACGAGGATGCGTTCCGCCCCGATCGCATCGAGCGCGCCGAACGCCGACGGGTCGTCGATCGAGCAGAACCAGAAGTTGCGCCGCAGCACCTCGCTGGGCAGCAGCTCGCTCTTCCACGACCCGCCCTCCTGTCCCGACCCGGAGTGGGCAAGGACGAAGTCGGCGCGATCGGCGAGCATCGCCACCCAGCCGAGGCCACCCTCGTCTAGCGTGATGTTCAGGCGCGGGAACCTCACCGGTATGCCCGACCACAGCCAATCCGCGCACGCGACAAGGGCATTGACGGGGAACAGCGTCGTGATGGTCTCGAACGGGGTGTCGGGCGCGGGGATCGGCGCCCACTGCGCCGAGCCGGTGTGCAAGCAGATGACGGTGCCGGTGTCCTCGCAGGCGGCGAGGAACGGATCCCACACGCCGGTGTGCAGGCTCGGCAGCCCGCATTGGGCGGGCAGCTCGGGGAAGCTGACGGCTTTGAATCCGCGCGCGGCGTTGCGCCGTATTTCCTCGGCCGCCAGCTGCGGGTCGGCCGGCCACGGCAGCTGCAGCGGGATGATCCGGTCCGGGTGGCTGCTGGCCCACACCTCGAGATGCCAGTCATTCCAGGCCCGCAGAACCGCAAGCCCCAGCTCGGGGTCGTCGCTCTTCCAGAACACCGTCCCCGAGAACCCAGCGATCAGCGACGGGAAGTTCACCGACGCCCAGATGCCCGCGAGGTCCATGTCGGCGATGCGAGCCTCGATATCCCAACAGCCGCGCCGCATTTCGTCGAACCGGGCGGCCTCCATGCTCCATTCCTCTTTCGGGCGCCCGACGACCGCGTTGAGCCCGATGTTCGGGTATTCGCGGTCTTCGTAGCGCCACACCTGGCGCCGGTCGGCGGTCTCGACGATCTTCGGCGCCCGCTCGGCGAGCGCCTTGGGGAGGCGGCCGTCGAACATGTCGCGTGGCTCGATGACGTGATCGTCAACTGAGATCAGGATGTGCTGTCGCTCCCGGGGCGTCGGGTCAGGCAGCAGCGCCATAGTGACGACTATCGTCGCTTTCATCCGGCTGTCAATGCTATTTATGCAAAATAAGCGAGATTCGAAACCCCTCTTCATCACATTCGCCTGCTATGGATCAAGTGGCATGCGAACAGATTGGGTTGCGACGCGGTCACGGATGGGTACCTATCAGGGGATCACTGATCACAGCAGTCCCAAACATCACTATCGTCACATCAGTCAACTGATGACGTCAATGCGACGTCGTGCCCCTGGAAAGGTGTGAGATGTCGCCGCGTGCTCGAATCGCATCGATACCGGTGGCGCTGGCGGCCGCTATCGGACTCAGCGTTGCGATCGGCGTCGCACCACCGGCGGCCGCCGACCCTTGCACAGGTGCTGCCGCAGCAGCCCAACCGCCTGCGGGCGCCGCGGCGAGTCCGTCCTTGCCCTCGACCGGCGGCCTACCGACAGGGCACAGGCCTCCTGGTGCGAATGCGCGCGCGCCGCTGCCCAAGCTGGGTCAGCTGCCGGCGGCTATTCTCAACGCGTTTGTTCCACACTCGGCGCGAGTGCAGCAGCAGGCGGCGGTGGTGCCTGCGCCCAATCCTCCCGGCACGGCTAACCAACTGCCGCCAAACGCTGCGCAGCCAGTTCCGGATGCAGCCGCGGCTCCGCCGCCGGCGCCGGCGGCGCCGCCTGGGACATCGCTCGTCGGTTGGGTGACCGGACCGGACAGCCCAAACGACACCATCGGACGTTTCGCCATCTCCGGGACCGACCTCGGGATCATGTGGGACAACGGCGATCCGGCCGACCATCAGGTACTCATGGCCTTCGGCGACACGTCCGGCTATTGCAGCGTCCCCGGCCACCAATGGCGGTACAACACGCTGTTCCGCAGCCAAGACGGTGCTCTGGCCAAAACAATCAGCGTGCCGAATGGCGCAGTCTCCAACAAATACTCCGGTTCGCCGCTATGGGCCCCTGGCATTTCCAAACAGATCATCGACAGCACCAAGTGGGCGCCATCAGAGACGGGGATCATTCCCACCGCAGGCATCTCTGCCGGGCGAGCCCAATACCTCAACTTCATGTCCATCAAGAGTTGGGACGCCAACGGCGCATGGACGACGAACTACTCGGCAATCGCAGTGTCTCCCGACAACGGTGAACACTGGGGCGTCTACCCAAGAACCGTCCGCACGCCCACACCGGACGGCGTCCCGGGCGCCCACTACATGCCGGGGAACGAAAACTTCCAACAGGGCGCGTTCCTTCGGCCTGGACCCGGCGACCCTTACATCTACTCATTCGGCACACCGTCCGGACGCGGCGGTTCGGCCTATCTGGCGCGGGTTCTCCCAGGCTATGTCCCGGACCTCACCAAATACCAATACTGGAACTCCGACAGCAATTCCTGGGTGCCCACCAATCCGGCGGCCGCGACACCGGTGATCCCAGGCCCGGTGGGCGAACTGTCGGCCCAATTCAACACCTATCTCAAGCAATACCTGGTGCTGTACTGCAACGGCGCCAACGATGTCGTGGCAAGGACGGCGCCGGCGCCGCAAGGACCGTGGGGTCCAGAGCAACTGCTCGTTCCGTCAATGCAGTTCCCTGGCGGCATCTATGCGCCGTTCCTCCACCCCTGGTCGACGGGTAAAGACCTGTACTTCAATCTGTCGGAATGGTCCTCATACAACGTGATGTTGATGAATACCGTGCTGCCATAGCCGTTGCGTTCAGGCCGCCCCACAGGGGATTTCGCCCTGCACCAACATGGTCGGCGCTGTTGTTCACCAATTCGTCGGGACCGCGATCAGCGAGCAGCTGTTGGTCAGCGGGCGACACCATGCCTGTCAGGTCGCCGATGATCGCCGCGGGCAGAATCCGCGGATTCGCGCGCGCGCCCGTGAACAAGAGAGCGGCGCTGAGCAACGTGCCCCTAGCTGCTCTTGAATGCCTGATTCTTGTACAGCGAGGTGTTCAGGCTGTGCCACGCGATGGTCGGCACGATCGCATCGATCCGGGGGTCGGTCGCGGCGGCCACCAGTTGGATACCGCCGCCGTACGATGCGCCGACCATGCCGATCTTCGGATCGCCTGGGCCATTGAGATCGACCTCGGGCTGCGTCGCCAGCCAGCCGATGATCGCGGAAACGTCTTTGGCCTCGAAGTCCGGCGAGTCGATCTGCAACTGCCCACCCGAGTTCCATTCGCCGCGCGGGTCCCAGGTGACGACGTTGTAGCCGTCTTGGCGCAGCGGGAGGATCCCGATGACCTGGTTCGGCAGGAACTCGTCCTTCGCGGCCGCTGGGTTCGTCGCACCTGGGAGCGCCAGGCCGGGACCTTCGAGGATCGTCGGGGCCTGCTGCCCAGCCTTCACTCCAACCGCCGGCATGAAATGAACGTAGATGGGGGTGCCGTCGAATGAGATCACCTTCACGTCCCGAGGCGCCGGGGTGCCTGCGGGCAGACCCGGCTGCAGCTGGTAACCGATGAGCGGATGGAGGACGTCGCCGATAAGCGGTATCTGCGCAATGAACCCAACGATCGGGGGGACGAAATTCGGTCCGATGACGGGCAGTAGCTGCAATCCCTCCAGCGGCGGCGTCTGCGGGCGGGCGACGACGGCGGCCAGCGCGGTGACGGTGGATGCCGCCGGACCGGCGTCACCGGACGTCGTCACCGGATTGACGCTTTTGTGAGGGTGGGGTCCGGCCGAACGACTCTTTCGCTGGAATCCGTTGACGCGGCGGCTTTTTCCTCCGCCGGCTGCTTGCTCTCCGACGACGACGTCCCCGGGCTCGATGTCGAGGAGTTCGTCGACGACGACGCAGACCCGGATGTGCTCGACGGCTCGGCCGACGCGACTCCCTGTCCTACGAAAACGGCGACCCCGATTCCGAGAGCCGCCGCAAGTCCACCAATCCGCCCACGTACGCCCCAGCACCCATGCCTATGTACTTACCGTCGACAAGCGCGTGTACGTACCGTCGACAAGCGCGCCCCGTCTGCGGCTTGAGCGCATCGGCCTGGATTGCGTCGCAGAAGTCAATTTCGACGTCGGCTGCTGCGGGTGAAACGATCCGAGGGTGACCAACCTCGCGAGCGTCACACAAAACCAGCTGGAGCGGTGGGACCTGCGACGCGACGGCGAACCCACCAACGGGCCCCGATCGACGGTGCTGCCGGTGCGAACCTCCGACGGTGCGCCCGCGGTACTGAAGATCAGTTTTCCCGACGCGGAGTCCGAGCATGAGCACCTCACACTGCGGCGGTGGGGCGGCGACGGTGCGGTTCGGCTGCTCAGCGCGGACCCACCGCGCCGCGCCGTGCTTCTGGAGCGACTGCGTCCGCAGAGTCTGTCGATGCTGCCGGACGTCGAGGCGTGTGAGGTTGTGGCTGGGCTCTACCGCCGCCTCCACGTTCCGGCTCTGCCGCAATTGCGCACGCTCACTTCCTATCTCGGGGAGTGGACGAACGGCTTCGAGGCGCTCCCACGGAGCGCGGCGATCCCGCATCGGCTGGTGGAACAGGCGATCGCGCTGAGCCGAGAATTGGCCACCGACCCGGCCAGCACCGGGCGCGTCGTTCACGGCAACCTTCATTACGGGAACGTGCTCGCGGCCGACCGTGAGCCGTGGCTGGTGATCGCTCCAAGGCCCATGAATGGCGATCCCCATTACGAGGTCGCGCCGATGTTGTGGAACCGGTGGGACGAGTTCAGCGGTCAGATCCGCGACGGCGTACGGCGTCGCTTCCACACGCTCGTCGACGCAACGAACTTCGACGAGGAACGCGCCCGAGCTTGGATCGTCGTCCGCGTGGTCCGCGAAGCAACCCGCGACCCCGCACGGGTGACCAAGTACGTGGCCCTGGCCAAGGCCGTGCAGGACTGAGACAACGGCAGCGTATAACGGACAGTCGAGTGGACCGAGAGTGATAGCGTGAGTCCATGCTGTCGAGGACGAAACTGGTTGTCACCTCCGCCTGTCTGGCGTTGTCGCTGAGCACCGGAGCCGGGATCGCCTCGGCGCAACCCGATGCGAGCGCGATTATCAACTCAACGTGCACCTATCCGCAGGTGATCGCGGCGCTGAACGATCAATCACCTGCAACTGCCAACCAGCTCAACGCAAACCCGTTGGCGGTTGCGTGGCTGCAAGGGCTCGTCGCCGCGCCGCCGGATCAGCGTGCGCGGATGGTCCATCAAGTGCAGGGCATTCCGGCGCTTCAGCCATACATCGGGGTGATCTACAACGTCGCCAATAGCTGCAACGGGTACTAAAGGCGCGCTGCTGCAGCGACTTTGTCGCTCGGAGGCTGGCACTTAGGAGCAGGCTCTACGATGCGTTCGCCGGGTCGCGTGATCCGAGCGGCTAGGCCTGAGCCGCACTGGCCGTTCGCGGCGATACGACTTCCCTGATTGCCCGCGCGCGTATACGAGCCCCGCGGCCCGGCACGAGGATCACGTGCTTGACCCTCTGCCGTTCGCCGGGGGCCGAAGTCGGGGCCAGCTCGACTCGACGCAGGATCTCCCGAAGAACGACCCGCATCTCGACCATCGCGAAAGTCGCGCCGAGGCAACGGCGATTGCCGCCGCCGAACGGGAACCAGGTCGTCGGGCTCAGGGCCGCGCCGAGCATCCGGTCCGGGTCGAACCGGTCGGCATCGGGGTACAGCTCCGAATTGGAGTGCACAAGACCGATTCCGGGAACCACCATCACACCGGCGGGCAGTTGATAGCCGGCCAGCTCCACCGGCGCTTTCAACACGCGGCCGACGTCGAACACGACGGGCCGGATCCGCAATGTCTCCTTGGCCACCGCGTCGAGATAGTCGTCGCCGGCCGCATCGCCCGCCTGGGCCGCGTACCGCGCCTTGGCCAGAACCGACGGGTGACGGGTCAACCGTTCCAGTGCCCACGACAGCCCGGTCGCGGTTGTGTCGTGGCCAGCGACGAGCAGCGTCATCAGCTGATCGCGCAGTTCGCGGTCGCTGAGTGTGCGCCCGTCTTCGTCGGTGGCGCGAACGAGCATGGCCAGCACGTCGGTGCGCTCGGCGACGCCAGGGTCGGCCCGACATTCGGCGATTTCGGCGTATAGCAACCGGTCGGCCTCTTCGATGCGTCGCCACACCCCTCGCCAGGGTCGGCGGCGCTGCAGCTCCGGGCGCGCGATCGCCAGCGACGCCAACGCGCCCACGTTGAGCAGCCGCGGCATGATGGCCCGCAGTGCGGCCAGCCGGGCTGGATCGCTGGCACCGATGACCGTGCGAAGGATCACCTCCAGCGTGATCTCGGACATCTTCGGCGACACCGCGAACGGTCGCCCGACCGGCCAGTCGGCGACGTTCGTCGCGGCGATCTCCGCCATCAGCTGGGCTTGTCTGGCAACCGCGTCGCGGTGAAACGGCGGAAGCATCAGACGGCGCCGGTCCCGGTGCGTGTCGTCGTCGATCACCAAGACTGAACTGTCGCCGAGTAGGCCACTCAACATCGCGTTGGCTTCGCCGGCATGAAAGACACTCGGGTCACCCGCGAACACCTTCTTGATCTCGGCCGGATCGGCCAGATACACCATCGGGGGGACCGTCGCGACGTGCAGGGTGAACACCTTGCCGTAGCGGCGCCCGCATGCGGCGACGAACCGCGGCCAGTGCCTCATCAAGAGCACCATCTGCACCAACGCGGGAAGCCGCGGTCCCGGTGGCAGCCCGATGTCGTTCATGATTGCCAGCCTACGAGCGGTACTGGCCGGTGAACAGTGCAGCGAGACTGCAGCCCGTTTGCCGCGATCGAGGCAGAAAACGCAGGAGTGGTTGGCAACCGATCAGGGTCAGGAGTACTGCCAGAAGGCCGAGAAAATGCACCCCGACTGGGGTCCTATTCCAGGGTGCAACTCAGAGTAGGACCCGCTGGTAACTACCCCGCGGGCGGTAGCTGGCGAGGGCCGTCCGCGCCGCGCAGTTCTGGGTGTCCTTCCCGTTCCGTCAACATTTGATGACGCTCCACAGACGGCACCGCCGCCGCCGGTGGTGCGTGCGGCTCGACAGGCTCGGTGGCCACCGACCCGTGCTCTTCGGGCTGGACACTCACCCTCTGCGTGCGCTTGAGCGAGAAGTGAATCTCCTCCGTCTCCTCGAACACCTGGCGCGCGCCACGCAGCGGCTTGGTCGTGGTATCGATCGCGCTCGCGATGATCGGCGGCACGAACGGGCGGATCCATCGCGCCGCGGCCTTGGTGACGTCCGGGATCGTCGGGATCAGCGAGGTGCCCTCGCGGCGCGGCCCCACGGCTTCGGCCAGCGCCGGCAGGTTGTCAGATGTTTCTGCAGCGGCCAACTCCGCCGTCGGCTCGGAAACGCGCTCCGATTGCGCCTGCACCGGCGCCTCGAGCGACTCGACCACTCGGCGACGCTGCTGCTCGCGGTCGATCTCAGTCTGCGCTTCGACGGCGAGCCGCACACTGGCCAGTTGCTGCTCGGCCCACAGTGTTTCGACGGCCGCGCGAACTTCGGCACGCTTGACCGCGATCGTCGCGTCGGCCTCAAGCTCCGCGCGCTCGACCTCGGCGCGGGCGGCCGCCCCGCGATCCTGGCTTGTCTGGCCACGCCACAGCCTCAGGAGCAGCGGTAAGAGGATCAGCAGCACGAAGAACGCGATTGTCCCCAGTCGCAGCAGCATCGCGCCGGGGCTCGCGAAGGTGTGGTCGTTCATCGCCGTCCAGCGCGCGCCGAGGCCGTGGTCGACGTCTTTCATCGCGGTCGTGCGCACCTGCTCCAGCGCCTGTTTACGTGCGGCCATCTCGGAATCGAGCCCGGGCGCCACGCGGTCGCGGTTGGCTACGGCGTTGTCCAGCTGTCGCTGGGTGTCGGCGAGAAATTCCGTCGCCGTTCGCGTTTCGGGCCCGGCGCCGGGCACGCCGGTGATGTGGGTCTGCGGGCAGGCAGGCGAGGGGTTGTACTCACAGCGCGCGACGATGAGCGCTTCGTCGCGCTGGCGGCTGGTGTCTTCCACCGCGGCGTCGAGTGCGGTGCGCGCCTGACGCGTTCGGTCAAGCTCGGCCGAAGCCTGCGCGACGGCGGGTGTGGAGTCGGCACTGCGTGCGGCGCGCTCATCGAGAAGACGGTCGATCGAGCCGGAGAAGAGCACGACGGCGGCGAGTTCACCGACGACGACGCCGACGGCGGCCCCGACGGCTGCACGTCCGGCGACGCCGGACCAGCCGCGAGTCGGGCCGCTGGCGATCGCCCAGCTCACCGCGCCAACCAAAAGGCCAAAGACCAGCGTCAGCGGCACGATGACCACCATCGGCACGTGCGTCGCTTCCGCAATGGCCAGGGTCGACACCAGCCAGGCCAGCGCCGCGCCGAGCAACGTCAGCGAGTGAGCAATTCTGTTGGCAGACATGGAAACTCCAAACATCTCCAGGACTTATCCCGGCGTGAAAGGGGCGCGGGCCCACTCGTGTCGGCCAAGCAGATTCGACTCCCCCACATCGCGCCATCACGCCGGGTGCGAATACCCGAGATTCTCTCATAGCGCCGATCGGTGCGCGTCATCAAAGTTCTGCCGAGGCCACCGCGACGTTACGCGCGATCTCGTCGAGGTTGCCGTAGAAAGCGGGCCGGTCATCACCTGTCTCGGCGTCGACGATCTCGACCGCGTCCTTCAGGGTCGGCCCTGACACCAGCCGGCTGGTGCAGTTATCCAGCGTGAACGAGACCGAGAGGGGAAGGCCAACGCGCGCCGCGGCACGGGCCAATCCAATTGCCTCGGCGACACTGTTGAACGTCATCGCCTCGACCAAGTCGACGCCTGCACGAGCCAGCGTGGCGAGCTGTTCGCTGTGGTACCCCTTCGACTCCTGGGTGGTAATCGTCTGGTTGGTCTCGTATGCGTCGCCACGCGGGCCGACGATGCCGGCATACATCAGCGCGGGCAGCTGCTCTGCGTACTGCTGGGCGACCTCGCGGAGGAAGTCGATTGCGCGCAACTGCATCTCGGCCAGCGACTGACTGGAATAGCCCAGCAGCGACCCCCAGTCCGGGCTCGCCCGGTAGTCGAGGCCGCCGACGACCACGCCGAACCCGTGGCGGGCGGCGGTGTCGAGATACCGGCCGTACATCCCGCGTAGCTCGGTCACGGCGCGCGGGTTGTCCAGCAACGGGAACATGGCGAAGTGCGGGAGGTCGTACCCGTACTTGTACATGCTCTCGGTTTCCTGGCCGCCCTCGGTGAGGTAGTTGAGTCCGGACTGCTGTTTCGGGAATTCCGCGGCCCCAATGGTTCCCTCGTTCCTGTGACCACACTGTGAGGATTCGTCAGCGTAGCGGTAGGCGCCAACCGCCGAGAGCGGATTGCGGGGTGCCCTTATTGTTGATCGATCGACTGTGCCGGACGAAGGAGCCGCAGACGGTCAACACAGGCAAGACCCCACCGACCGACCCGCTTACGCCCCGCGAGCGCCGTGCCATGTGGGTAGTGGTCGGCATTTTCGTTGCCGTGATTGCAGTGGGCGCGACGATATGGGCGATCGCGGGCCGCTCGTCGACCGGTGATCGATCCGGCGAGACCTGCGTAACCGTGACGATGGCGAGTTCGATGGGCGGCGGGGTCGAGCACGCATGTGGTGCGGCAGCGCGCGACTGGTGTCGCGCCGCTTACGCCCAGCACGACACCCACGCGCAGGCAGTTCAGGTTCAGTGCCGAGTCGCGGGGATTCTGCCCACCGCGACAACGCCCGCCATTTAGTGCGGCCGTTTACTCCTCCCGCCATCGGCGAACCCTTTGATCTCACGTTCCCATTGCACGCGACGGATGCGATTGAGCGGCGAGCGCACCATGCCGACGGCGGCCAACAATCCCAGCATCGCAACAGACCACATTCCTGCGCCGATGCCGACGGCATCCAACGCGGCCTGCGACGGCGGTGTCGGCGGTGCAGCGGGCGTCCCAACGTCATCGACCCAGATATCGATGCGGTCACCGGCTTTGACCGCACGGTCTGCGCTGACCCACGCGGTGTGCCCATCCTGAACTTCACCGCCCCGGGCGCCACCGACGCCAACCAGCCACATCACCAAGACAGCACCGCCGGTGGCGTGCGGCGTGTGCAGGGGCGGGCCAATTTCGACCACCGTCGCGGTGACGGGTTGGCGTGCCCGCGACTGCGCGGCGTAGAACGCACGGTGCGACCTGTACACACCAGCGCCAGCGACAGCACAGACCGGAGTCGCGGCCAGCACCGCAACGATCGCGAACACGATCACGAACGCTTCGATCCGATCGGTCCAGCGAAGCAGCGGATTGCGGCCAAAAGCGTGCGTGACACACCAAGACCGATAACCAAGCGAAAAAACGGGCATGGCGACTCCTGCGGCCGTTGACAGGCGCGTGTGTCGACCGCCTCATTCTCGTACGTGTGCCTCACCAATTTCAATAGTCCAGGGGCGAAACCACCACTTTTGATTGGAACTGATCTGGAAAACCGCCGGTTCGCGAAAAGCTTTGACCGCCAGTTCATTTGGGACACGAGCCAACCCGAACCTGCGTGTCCCGCCCGTAACCGGCGGATCCGCTGTGCGATTACTGCACCGAATCTGGGGACTGGCAGTGAACTACCCAAAATAACGCTGTGAGCAAATAGATCCGAAATCCAAATTTAACAATGGATCATCTAACAGAAACGCTCACCGCGTAAGTATTTGGCCACTCGCGTGGGCCGATATCGCAGCAACCGAAGGGCGGAACCTGGATGAACCCCTATCCCGATTGGCTTAACCCTGGCGACAACGCCTGGCAGTTGGTTGCCGCGACGCTGGTCGGCCTGATGAGCATCCCGGGTATCGCGGTGCTCTACGCAGGCATCGTTCAGAAGAAGTGGGCGGTCAACACGATGTTGATGGCCTTCACCGGGTTTTCGCTGGTGCTGGTGGTGTGGGTGCTGTGGGGCTTCAAGATGGGCTTCGGGGAGCCTATGAAGCTCGGCCCGGGCATTCTGCAGTCCTTTGTAGGCAAGCCGCGCAGCATCGTGGGCACCGCCAACCAGGGTCAGGCGGTCATCCCACTGCTCGACGGTGCGATGCCCAAGTTCCGGTTCTCCGAGAGCACACTGGCGTACTTCCAATTCGTGTTCGCCGCGATCACCCCGCTGCTGTTCCTTGGCAGCGTGGTCGGCCGAATGAACTTCAAGGTGTGGCTGATCTTCGTGCCGTTGTGGTCGACGTTCGCCTACTAGATCAACGCCTTCCTGGTGTGGGGTGGCGGCTTTTGGGGCCAGGCGCACGCAGGTGCCAGCAGTTTGTTCAGCACCGGGGCGCTGGATTACTCCGGCGGTTACGTGATCCACCTCGCCGCCGGCGTCAGCGGGTTCGTCGCCGCCGCGGTGATCGGACCGCGGCTGAACCGCGACCGCGAACGCGCGGTGCCGAACAATCTACCGATGGCCGCTGTCGGAGCGGGCATCCTGTGGCTGGGCTGGAACGGGTTCAACGGCGGCGACCCGTACTTCGCCGGTACTAACGCGTCGCTGGCCGTGCTCAACACCAACCTGGCCACCGGAGTGGCACTGCTGACCTGGGTGATTTGGGACATGTTCGCCAGCCGCGAGCGCAAGCCCACCTTCCTGGGCGCCATCAACGGAATGATCGTGGGCCTGGTCGGCATCACTCCGGCAGCCGGCTTCGTGAACAGCTTCGGCGCCATGATCATCGGCGTAGTGGCGTCCTCGGTGGTGTGGATGTCGTGGAACTGGCTCAGCCGCACCAAACCGTTCAAGAAGGTCGATGACACCCTCGGCGTCATCCATACCCACGGTGTGGCTGGCCTGGTCGGCGGTCTGATGGTCGGTGTGCTCGCCGACCCGAACGTGGTCATCTACCTCGGCAACGGCAAGGACGTCAACGACGTCACCGCCTCGGGTTGGCTGTGGGGTCATCACCCCGCACAAATCCTGGTCCAGCTCTGCGCTGCGCTCACCATCATCGTCTGGGATGCCTTCATCACGTTCGCCATCCTGAAGATCCTCGGTCTGTTCATGAAACTGCGCGCCCCGGACGAGGTCTTGGAACAGGGCGACATCGGCGTGCACCTCGAGGAGGCCTACCCGGACGAAACCCTTGTCACTGGCCGGCTCGACGGTGTGAAGGCTTGATGATATGAAGCTGATTACCGCAATCGTGAAGCCGTTTACGGTCGCGGACATCCGCACCGCCGTGGACGAGGCTGGCGTACACGGCCTGACCTTCTCCGAGGTCCAGGGCTACGGACGCCAGAAGGGACACACCGAGGTATACCGGGGTGCCGAGTACCAGGTCGACTTCGTTCCTAAGGCGCGCATCGACGTCGTGGTGGACGACGATCACGTCGACGTCGTGGTCGCGGCCATCATCGGCGCCGCGCGCACCGGCAAGATCGGTGACGGGAAGGTCTGGGTGACGCCTGTCGAGTCGTTGGTCCGAGTGCGAACAGGAGAACGCGACGCCGAAGCGCTCTGAGGGTCGTGCAGTGTGCGGCGTCTAGCCGAATCCCGTGCCAAGCAGTAGACCGAGTAGATAGGTGACCGCTGCGGCGCCGTATCCGATTAGCAGTTGGCGCAGCGCGCGCCGCAGGGGCGGCCCGCCGGACAATAGGCCCACGATCACACCGGTGCCGATTAGCGCGATGCCGACGAGTACCACCGCGACGACGAGCGCGACGACCCCTTGCAGCCCGAACAGGTACGGGAGCACGGGTATGAGAGCACCTGACGCGAAGAAGCTGAAGCTCGAAACAGCGGCGCGCAAGCCGGTGCCGATCGCCTCGTGCTCGGCGGAATCGGTTGCGGCGAAGCCGAATTGCCCTGTCATCGCCGACGCATGTTTGCCGAGAATTTCCTCGGCCTGCCTCGCGGCTTCCGCGCCGCTCATCCCGCGTGCCCGGTAGACCAGCGCCAGCTCGTTGGCGTCGACGTCCAGCGCGGGGACGGCGGCGCCGGCATGGGGATCCGGAGTCGACGCATGCAGCAGCTCCCGTTGCGAGCGCACCGAGACATATTCACCCGCGCCCATGGACAACGCGCCGGCGAGCACGCCGGCGGCGCCGGTGACGAGCACAGTGTGGTTCGACACTCCGCTGGCGCTGATCCCCAGCACCAGCGCCAGATTGCTGACCAGCCCGTCGTTGGCCCCGAACACCGCGGCGCGAAAACTGCCGGAGAGGCGACTGCGGCCCCGCGCAGCCAGCGCCCGAACCACCTCGCCATGGATCCGCTCGTCGGCGGCCATGGTGGCCGTGGCATCGACATCGGCGTCGTAGGGGGACCTCGCCTCGGCGCGCTGGGCGAGGGCGAGCACAAAGACCGATCCGAAATGCCGCGCCAGGAACCCCAGGATGCGCGAACGTACATCGCCACGCCGGGGCTTTCCCACGTCGTCACCGAGCAGGGCCAGCCAGTGTTGCTCGTGGCGCGCTTCCGCGGCGGCCAGCGCCAGCAGGATTTCACGCTCCTCGCCGGTGCGTCGACCGGCCAGGTCCCGGTACACGGCGGCTTCGGCCCGCTCGTCGGCCAAGTGCTGACGCCAACGCCGAAGATCAGCCGCGGACGGTGTCGGCCCGTCGGACTCGCCGGGTCGTTGCGGGTGCACCAACCCATGATGGGGCAGGACGCTCGATCAACAGGCATGCGCCGCGCGCGCCGGTTCGGCCGCATGGTTTCATGCGAGCTGTGGCTGAGTTGAATCGTCGAAGTGTGATGCTGATGACCGGGATCGGTGTGCTGGCTGCCTCGATACCCCTCCCGGAGGCACGGGCGTCCGTGTCTGGAGGGCACGCAGCGGCAGGTCGGGTGCCAGCGCCGGCCGCACCGCCCGGTAACGCGACCGCCGGGAGCTACCTCTTCCAGGACGAGTTCGATGGTCCGGCCGGCTCCGCTCCCGATCCGTCGAAGTGGGCAGTGGCGCGAGCCAGGGAGTCAATGCAGGACCCGACATTTTGGGAGAGACCCGAGAACGTCGGACAGTACCGCGACGACCGCAGAAACCTGTTCCTCGACGGCAAGTCCAACCTCGTCATCCGCGCCGCAAAAGATGGCAACACCTACTACAGCGGCAAGATTTTTGGCAACTGGCGAGGAGGCATCGGCCACACCTGGGAAGCCCGAATAAAACTGAGCTGCCTCACCGCCGGTTGTTGGCCCGCCTGGTACTTGTCGAATGACAATCCTGTGAAGGGCGGCGAAGTCGACGTCATGGAATGGTATGGCAACGGCAACTGGGCTCCGGGAACCACCGTCCACGCCAAGTTGAACGGCGGAGAACACGCGAGCCACGGAATCGCGGTTGACAGCGGATGGCACACCTGGCGATGCCAATGGGATGACGCCGGTATGCGCTTTTGGGAGGACTACGTCGACGGCGCGCAGCCGTACTTCGATGTTCCGGCGAACTCTCTGCCGGATTGGCCGTTCAACGATCCCGGTTACACGCTGTTTCCCGTTTTAAACCTTGCGGTTGCCGGGTCCGGTGGCGGCGACCCCAACCCGGGTACCTATCCCGCCGACATGCTCGTCGACTGGGTACGCGTCTGGTAAGGCATCGCGCACCACGTCTGTTCGCCGCCCACGCAAGCGTGAAGATCTGATCCTCGGCCGTGGGTCGGGCAGCGCGCGCTTCGCGGGCTCGGATCGGCGTGATCGGTACGGTCGGGACGTGGACATCTCGTGCGCATTCGCAACGTCATCTGATGGTCTGGCGCATGTGGAGTTGGCCGAAATGCTGGGCTACAGGCGAGCGTGGCTCTATGACTCTCCGGCCCTGGCGACCGACGTGTGGATGGCTCTCAGCCGGTGTGCCGAGCGCACTTCGCGCCGGCGAAACCGCACAGTGGGAGGGGGCCAAGATCCGCATGCTGCAGCGGCCTGGCTTCGGGGCTAAGCGACCCATCGACGTGCCGATCCTGATCGGCGCCGACGGCCCGAAGGGGCTGGAAGTGGCGGCCGAGCTGGGCGACGGCGTTTTCTCCGCAGCCCTGCCTCAACCTGATGCGGCCGGCGTAACCGATTGGCGGGCGTTGTTGTCCTTCGGCACGGTTGCTCGACGGGGGCGAGGACCTGAGCTCGCCGCGGGTCATCGACGCCGCCGGGCCTGCCGCGGTGGTGCTGTATCACGCCAGCGATGAGCTCCGCGGCGCGTCCGCCGTCGACGCACTAGCTGGCGGGCGG